>NZ_QUCY01000023.1:0-39429 GCF_003474385.1 Eggerthella sp. AM16-19 | reverse complement strand
AAATCTCAGGCGAAAAAAGCAAGTTGACATACATAGGAGCTTCGAGCTCTACTGGGGACAGCGCTTCGAGTCGTTCGAGCAATTCGAGCAAGAGCTGGACCAATACATCTATTACTGGAACACGAAGCGCTACCAGGAGACGCTTGGAGGGCTGGCGCCGGAGGAGTACCAGGCCCAGCGCCTCGGAGTTCTGGAAGCGGCCTGATTCCTTCCCTCACCCGTAATCGACCCGGCATCTATCCATCCAGGGCGCCGGGCGTTTGACTATGTCCGCTGGGGCGGCGCCGTTACGTCTTGCTTCGCGCAAACGGCCGCTCTGGGTCTTATATAGCACCACTACTTCCCTAAACAGAAAAGCACTCGGAAGAGTTTCTCTTCCGAGTGCTTTCGCCCCGTTCCGATTTCATTTTCGACCGTCCAACTTTTGCAAAGGACCCCGTTTCCTGAACGGCAAAAGAAGTGAATCAAGCGGCCCGGCCGAGCCTGTACTCGACTGGGCTGCTTCCGTCCAGGCGTCTCTTGATGCGCACGTTGTTGTACCAGTCGATGTACTTCTCCAAATCCCTCTCGAAGATGTCGGGGTCGTCTCCCTCCCAATCGTAGTAAAGCTCGGTCTTGACCATCGAGAAGAAGTTCTCGGCCTTCGCGTTGTCGAGGCAGTTTCCCTTGCGGGACATGGACTGGGCGATCCCCATCCGCTCGAGCGCGAGCCTGTAGGCGGGCATCTGGTACTGCCAGCCCATGTCCGAATGCAGCAACGGGGCGTCTTCGCCATCGAGCCTGCCCTCGAGGCCCGCCAGCATCTCGAGGACCATCTTCATGTTCGGGGACCTGGATATCGAGTAGGCGACGACCTCGTCGTTGTAAAGGTCGACCACGGGCGAGAGGTAGAGCTTGGTGCCGCCCACCTTGAATTCGGTGACGTCGGTCACCAGCTTGGTCATCGGGCCCTCCGCCTCGAAGTCGCGGGCCAGCAGGTTCGGGGAGGACTTCCCGACCTGGCCCATGTAGGAGCGGTACTTCCTGCGTCTGCGGGTCCGGCACAGCACCCCCTCCTCGCGCATGACCTTGAGCACCGTCTTGTCGGCGATGCGAACGCCGGTCGCTTTGCGCAACGTGTCGGCAACGCGTCGGTATCCGTATCTGAACTGGGATTTCTCGCATATCTCCACTATGGCCGGCCGCTCGGCCGCCTGCCTGTCGGAGGGAGGGTTCGCCTCGTGGTAATAGTAGGTGGAGCGCGACATCCCCATGAGCTTCAGGAGCGTGGAGAGCGGATATTCCCGCCTCAGCGACTTCACTATCTCGTGCTTCCGCCTGCTGCCGAGAGGTCCGTCGCCGAGGCGGCCATTCGTTTTAAGATCTCCACCTCCATCTCGAGGCGGGCGCACCGCTGCTCGAGGGTCTCCTCGCTCGCGGGCTCCTTCCTCCTTCGCCCCGATGGATGGACGACGAGGGCGTCCTCGCCTCCCTCCCGGTACCGCTTCACCCAGTCCCGTATCTGCGCGCTGTTGCGCACGCCATGCTCGAGGGCGAGGGCTTTGTAGTCGCCCTCGCCGCGGAGATAGGCTTCTACGACGCGAAGCTTGAACTCCCGGGGATAGCGGTTGTTCTTCCTCGGCCTGTCTATAGCCCCGACGCCGCCTTGGTCGATCCTCTCCCTCCAAAGCTTCACGGTTGACTTCGTGAGGCCGAACTCGTGCTGCAGCATGGTGATGGTCGCGCCATCGGCGTATCTATCCGCAAAGCGCTGTTTGAACTCGGCGGAGTAATCCTTGCTCAGCAAATCAACCCCCTAACGCAGAAGACCCCTATAGGAGAAGCAGAACATTGCCTGTCCAACTATAGGGGTTCACTGCACTTTTGGGGTCTACTTCATTGTGCGGGGCTTTTTGCGTTTACTTGAGTTTGCGCTCACGTCCACGAGGCGGGGTGCGGTGCTTTGCGCGCTCAATGAGCTATCGGGATGGTTCTCGGCCAACCTTTTTATGCCAGCTGCTCGATGAAGTCGCTGGGCTCGATGGCGCACATGCGCTTGCCGTCTTGCAGGCGGATGCGGCCGATGTGCAGCTTCATGACGCCGGCGGTTTCCAGGCTGGTGGTGGTGAAGCGGGAAATCACCAGCTGCTCGCTTGCCTTTCCTGCCATGGCGTACACGCGGCGCGCGTCCTTCGCGTGCTCCTTCTCCTGCTTGTCCAAGGGCATCTCGGCGCTGTCGAAGTATTCGCGGCAGGGGATGAACCCGTTCACGAAACCGCTGATGATCAGCACTTTCGGCGAAAGCCCCGCGACTTGGTCGTAGGGGACCGCCTGGACGGCGCTTGCGGCATCGATGCGGGGCGCCAGCAGGCGGTTGCGGAAGCGCTTGGCCATGGCGGCTGCGGAGTTATCCTGCTCGCCCAGGCACAGCGTGCTCACGATGCCCGGCGCCGTTGCGCCTTCCTGGCCCGTGACCAGCTCGGCAAGCTTGTCCAGCAGTGCCGTGCCTTCGAGCCCGGCTGCGGATTCGATGAGTGCAAGGCCCGCTTCGCGTGCGTCGGCAACGCGCTTGGCGCCCACTACGCGATCGGCGTCGCCCTCGTTCGCGGCCAGCGCGCTATCCTGCACATCGCGCAGGGCCTCCACCAGGCCCTTATCGTGCTCATCGGCATATGCGCGCAGATTCGCCATAGCGGAGCTGTTGGTCAGCCAATCGCCGTATCCGCACCAGCAGCGCCATGCAAGCGCGTTTTCGGGATCGGCCACCAGGTCGAGCGCCGTCAGCACGTGGGCGGGCACGCAGCGCTCGTTGTCGCGGATGTCGCCGCGCACCGGCTGGCGATCGGTCAGCGCCTGAGCGGGAACCTTCGCGGCTAGCAGGGCCTTCACCATGTTGCGGCTCCACACGCCGTTAGGCGTCGCAACCACGATGTCGGCGGGGTTCGTTCCGGCCGCCACGGTTTCGGCAGCGAAGCGCGCAACGGCGCCGAATTCGTTTTCGGGCAGTTGGCTTTCCAGCACAACCGTCTGACCTGCGACGATGTCTTCCGCAGCATGGAACGCGATCGACTGCATGGCGGGGTCGGCAAGTAATTTGGACGCAGCTGCAGCTCCAGCTGCGCAAGCATGGCATGCGGACAGCTCGATATCCTCCGCTCCTTCGCGCTCGTCCATGAACTCGTCCAAGCCTGCGGCATAGGGGTAGCTGTCATAGACCTGTACACAGGCGGTGCGGTCGCCGGCGATGGTGAGCGTTTCGGTCGCCATCAGGCCGGCAAGCAGCTGCGACGTCTTGCTGATGCGCTGATAGTCGTCTACCAGCACGTGGGCGAACGAATGGGCGGTAACCGCGCCGGCGTGGCCGCGCAGGTAATTCACCGCCAGATTGCCCGCTTCGGGCTCGACGATGCTGCGCGTGAGGGCCAGGTTGTCCTTCAGCAGCGTGTGTACGTTGGACTCCTCACCGGGCAAAAGCCAGTTCGGATCGTCATCGGCAAGCTCGGTCCAGCTGCGGTAGAAGAACTTCAGCATCTCGCGCAGGCGCTTGGGGCGCAGGCCGCTCACCTTCATATCTTCGAGCAGGAACAGCTCCTCGTAGGCGGTGAGCAGACGCGGCTCGCGGCCTGACCAGCGCACCGCTTCGGCATCTGAGAGCACCTCGAGCGCTAAGGCGCGCGGCGTGGTCACCGCGATCTCATCGGCGTTCACGCCGGCTTCTTCGCCAGCGGCGTTCAGGCGCAGCGTGAACGACTCGCATGCCTGCGGCGTGGCGCACAGCACCAGCACGTTCCCTGCCTTTTCGCCGCCCGAAAGCAGCGAGCATACGCGCTCGATCAGCTGCTGTGTTTTGCCGCAGCCCACGCCGCCGACGATGCGCGTTGCCTTGATGTGCGAAATATCCTGGATCATATCCGACCTCCCAGCCGTTATCCCTTACCTATTTATATATGCGTTCGCGATCTTGCCCGCCAAGCGGGTCGGAGCGCGCTGCCCTCGACGATACGCCGACGGGTCGTTGCTGTTCCCGGGCCCCTTCCGCCAGCTTGTTGGACGGTGAGGGGGTTTGCGCCGAAGCGGGTGAGGAGGTTGCCCGCTTCGGCTTCTCAGGTTGAAAGAGGGAGTGGCGGCATCTTCTGAAGTGGGGAGGGAGGGGAGGGTGAAGAGGCGCCGCTCCCGGGCAGAAGGTGGTCCATCCCCAAAACCCTTGCTAGGCCACCCTCTGCCCGGGAGGCCGGGCGCGATGCGCGCCCGGCTGTTCCCGTGTTGCGTTCCTCGCGCCGCAACGTGCGCGTTTGCCGTATCCGCTTGCCGGCTACTTCTCGTTTTCCACCAGCGAGACGGGTTCGCCTTTCTTGGCGATCAGCGGCATGCTGATCGCGTGCGCCGGGCAGGCGTCCACGCACGAGCGGCACTTCGTGCATTCGCTCCACGCAGCCTCGGACAGCTCGGGATGGCGCGGGTCGATGCCCTCCTCGCAGGCGCGACCGCAAGCACCGCACTTCTTGCCCTGTGCCGTTTCCAGGCACTTCGCGTTGTCGATGGTGGGCTTGAACGTGCGGTTCAGCTTGGCGATCAGGCTCATGAACGCCGAAAGCGGGCACAGCTTATGGCACCACTTTTTGAACAGCAGCACCTCGGCGACCAAGATGGCGGGCACCACGATGAGCGACCACGTCACGTCGCCTTGCGCGAACAGGTTCACCAGCAGCAGGATGGTGGCGAAGGTCAGCCCGATGGGGCATACCAGGCAAAACACCGGGAAGCCGAAGATGAACGTGGACAACAGCGCGCCGCCCAGCACGAAGTGGCGGGCATCCACGGCCTCGCCGCGCTTCTTCGCGCAGCTTGCGCAGCCGGACAGGCCCTTCGAGTCCTTCTCGCAGCCGGTTGCCAGCGCCGCCTTCTCGTCCTCGGTCAGCGGAGCGATGTCGGCTGCGGCCTCGGCCGCCTTAGCGTCTGCCTGTTTCACGGCCTTTGCCTTCCCGGCCTTCGTCTGCTTCTCGGGCTTGGTGAATACGCCGCGCAGCTTCTGCACCAGGGGAACGGGGCACATCCATCCGCAGAACGCGCGGGCGAACACGATGATGAGCGCCACCATGATGACTAGCGACACCATGGCGCGCGGCACCATCATCTTGCTGGCAAGCATGGTGCCCAGGGCGCCCAGCGGGCAGAGGATGGAGATGTCCCAGATGCCCGGTGCCGAAATGGTGCCGATGCCCAGGTTCGTCAAAAAGCCCACGAACACGATGGCGACGATGGCGAGCGCGGCAATGGTGCGCAGCGTCTTTGAATTGCGTTTCATGACCGCACCTTACCTTTCTACCTGGTCAAGCGGCTTGATGATGATGGCGCGCGAAGTGGCGCCCTCGGAAATGGAACCGTTTTGCAGCGATACGCACACGCTTTCGCAGGCTCCGCAGCCGTTGCACTTGTTGTCCAGCACCACGGGACGGTTCTCGTCGTCAAGCGTTATGGCCCTGTACGGGCACGCGTCGTAGCAGAATCGGCAGCCGATCAGCTTGTATGCTAGGCACCAGTCGGTGTTGATGACGGCTTTGCCGATGATGGTGTTCTCCTTCGTGGCGCCCGCCGGCAGCTCCAGCGCGCGCGTGGGGCAGGCCGAGACGCACAGCGGCGTGCCACCGTTCTCCTCGGTGCACCAATCGCAGTAGCCGTCGCTGAAATCGAACGTCGGCGTGCGCATGTTTAGGATGCCGCCCTCGATGTGCGCCGGACGGATGACGTCACGCGGGCAGATCTCGTAGCATTTCTCGCAGCGGATGCAGGCGCTGATCAGGCGATCCTCGTCCTGTCCTCCCGGAGGTCGGACGATCGCCTGCGGGTTCGCCATCTTCAGCCCGCCCAGGCCGAGCATCACTGCGGCGCCGCCGATGCCTAGGCACAGCGTGCGGCGCGTCATGCCGCCGGTCTTCGCCTGCTTCCCCGCGGCGGTCTGCGCTTGCGCCTCGTCGGCCGCCCTCCTCGTCTGTTCCGCGCGGCCTTCGGGCAGGTCCGTGCGGTTGTCCGTGTTGTCCATCTCTCCTTCTTTCGCTCGCGCCCGATGCTGGCCTCCCCGTATCCGACGCCCTCCGCGTCGGGAAGCCTGGCGGTGCAAAACCGCCGACGCGCTGGCTTCGAAGCGCGTCGGCGGGCGATGCCTCGTTACTCGTCCTCGGTCAAAACATCGTCCAAAAACGCCTTATCGGTATTCAGGAACCCGTCGGTGAGATAGGCAAGGCCCTGATAGAGGTCGGTTTTCGCGAAACGCTTCATGTCGGCAGTCATCATGGGAACCCACGACAGCAGATGGTCTTCCAGGAAGTTTTTCTGCGTGGTCAGCAGCGCGGCGGCTTCCTCCTCGTCGCCCTTGCGCAGCGCCTCGGCGGTACGGTTGACAAGCACCTGCTCGAACTCCAGCTCCAGAGCTACGTGGTCCTCGCCTTCCTTCCAGCTGTTCTTCTTGTCAAGGCCGGCGGAGCGGTAGATGGCCAGCACCTCGTCGCGGGCATCCTGCATGAGCAGGCGCTTCTCGGAGGTGTACACGCTTTCGAATGGGTAGGCGGCGCTGTAGGCGTCCACGCCGTGGCCGATGAACACGCGGGTGTAGTCCACGGCTAGGTCGGTCAAGCTGTTCTCCCAGGTGTTGGACAGGTACTTCGCCAGGCGCAGGTAGCCCTCGTCCACGTCGGCGTTGCCCGTGGAGGCGGGGAAGCGCATGCCGTGCAGCTCGTCAAGCAGCTCCTGGTCGACTTCCACACGGAACAGGCGGCTGAGCAGGCCGTACGTTGCGGCGCGCTGTTCGATCAGCTTGATCAGCTCGTCCATGGAAGCCTGCTCTGCGGCGGTGTTGGCGTTCTCGGTCATGGTTAGTCCTCCTTGGAATCGGCCGCGGACCCGTCCACGACATCTGCCAGCATTTCCAGGCCCTGCTTTCCCGTTTCGGTGGTGAACCAGGCCTTGCGCCATTCCAGCGCGTCGCATTGCTCCAGCTTGTCCACGAAATGCGGGGCGTACAGGCGGGGCTTTTGCACCAGCGGGTCGTTGTCGACCTTGCCGTTGATGACCGGGGTGGCAGCGCCGTTTTCGGCTGCGCACAGCGCGAGGATGCGCTTGTAGATGACCGCGTACGCCGCGTCCTCCTCAAGCAGGGCGCGCAGGCGCTCGGTGGGTTTGTCGGAATCAAGTTTTGCCTGGCCAGGCTCGGTGATACGCCAGAACACCTCAACGGGTTCGGCGGCTTCCAGGTACTCCACGCCGTCCACGACCACGGTCTTGGGATCGTTTTCCGTATCGTCGGCGGGTTGGCCGTCGGCGGTGATGCGCTCGATGGCGCCGGCGCGCTCGAGCAGGTTGCACAAGTTGGCGGCGGTATAGACGCTGAAGTTGTCCTGCTGCAGCTCGTCGACGTGGGCGTTCACGGCCTCGGCGGTTTGCGGCTCTTGCACGAAGGACAGGATGCCCAGCAGCACCTTGCGGCGCGGGGCCATGGATTTGAACAGATCGTCGATGCGCTCGGCAGGCGTGCGGTTATCGCTTTCGGCCTCGAGCTGCTGTGCGGGTGCATCGGTCGCCGAGCTGATGGCGGTGTAATCGCCGCCCTCGTTCTCATCGTCGTCCGCGCCGGTGTCCTCCAGCGGGTCGAACTCGTCGAGCTCGGAATCAAAGGATAGATCGAAAGTGGAATCAGACATGCTCCGCCCCTCCCAGACATTGCTAGCAACAAAACAAGCGCCTGCCTTCTGGCATGACGCTACAGTGCCGGCCCGTAAGACCGACTCCGGGAACTTCACCCCTGAAGCTCCGACTTTTTGCAAACAATGTCTGCCGCACGCATCCGGTGCGCCGGCGGACTCCCCGCGACGATGATATGCGCGCCGCAACGGCGGTGTCAAGGCCCGATTTTCCGCGTCCGGTTATTCGAATTTGAGGATAGATGCGTCTTCGCGCGGCGGGTTTGCAGCGATTTGCCGCAACTCCAGGCGAGCGCTCACGGCGCGTCGCGGGCCCGGCTGGCGCCATAGGCGTGCGGCCCGCCCGTTGCGCTTTGCGCCGGATGTGCGGTCGCAAACCCGCGTTTGACAATGCGCGGAGGGTTGCGCCATACTGCGCGGCGGGGTTTGGGGAAGAATGCAAGTGGACGACGGACCTGGCCGCGTGGGGACGTGCGCCGGCCCGCTTTGGTTTGGAGAAAGGAAGCTGAAGCCATGACCGCTTTTATTCGACCCTCTTTGATTCTTCGCATGGACCTGGACGAACGTTTATTCAACGACGAGTGCGTCTCCGATATCAAACGCTCGTACTCCTATGTGGCGCCGTCGCTTGTGCAGGCGCACAAGCCGGTAGACGGGCAGCGCCCGGAGAACGTGATGCGCTTCATGATCAAGCTGCATCGTGCCTACTGGGACAAGTCAGACGAAGCCGCGCAGCGGCTATGGGAGGGCGTCATGCCCAAGTGGCTGCACAACATGTTCTCGAAGGTGTCCAACACCATCACGGCCGCCAACAACGTTCGCGCCGAAAACGGTCAGCCGGCGTTTCCGTATCACTGGCTTGAATTGGAGTTCGGCGACAACGCGCTCATTGCGGTGAAGACGGGCTCCGATTCGTCGTTTCCCGCCGACGGGGTGGACATGGTGGAGCGCGTGCGCGACCTCATGAACGCCGGTGCGCTGGGGCAGGATATCGCTTGCGTGCGCATCCCGTCGCGCGCCAGCTACGAAGCGCAGCTCGCAGCCGCCGAGCAGGCGCAGGCCGAAGCCGCCGCCGTTGCCGCCGAACAAGGCGAATCCGCAGGTCAGGCATCTGATCAGGCTGAGCCGGCAAGCGCCACCGCCGAGCAGGCGGCTGATGCTGCCGACGTTGCCGCTGAAGCGCAGGCCGAGGTCGCCGATGCCGCCGAGCCCGCCTTCGCCATTCCCGATCTGCCTGCGTTCGACGTGGACTACGGCACCTGGGGCATCGAGTACGCCGACGGCTCCGTGCGCGAGTTCGACGCCGCCGCCGGTGCGTTCTCGTAGGCGAACGGCTATACTAACCAATTGCAAGGGGGTAGACGAGAAAGGGGCAGCAATGCCAAGTGCCAAGAATTTCCTCGGTCTGCTCGAAAAACTTCAGAGCGCCGATATCACGGTTCATCAGAACCGCTGCGCCGTTGTGCGCAATCGCAACGCCACGTGCATGAAATGCGCGGAGGTGTGCACATCGGGCTGCATTTCCTATAACGACAACGAGCTGATCGTCTCGCCGGAGAAGTGCATCGGCTGCGGCACGTGCGCAACTGTGTGCCCCACGTGCGCGCTCGAGGCCCATCGTCCTAACGACGCCGAGCTGCTGCATCGCTGCATCCAGGCCATGCGCGCCGCTGATGGGGAGGTCGTCATCGCGTGCGAGCAAATCGTGAACGCTGCGGAAGGGTTGCTTGACCTGGAGAAAGTCGTGCCCGTCACGTGCCTTGGGCGCGTGGAGGAAAGCCTGCTGGTCACCCTGGCGGTGGCCGGCGCCAAGCATGTCAGCCTGGTCGAGGGCAAGTGCGCCTCCTGCGAGCACGCTACCGGGTTCCATATGGCCGAGCAGGTGCGCGACACCGCCAATACGCTGCTGGAAACATGGAACAGCGACACGCGCATCGATTTGGCGTCGAAGTTCCCGCACCAGGTGCGCCTTGAGGGCAAATCCAGCTTCGATGCCGGCAAGCGCAGATTCTTCGCGGAGGTGGGCTCCGAGGCGAAAGCCGCCGCCGGCGCCACCGCCGACTACGCCGTGAAGGAAACGCTCGGTATCGAGGAGAAGCCCGAATCGCGCTTTCAGAAGGTGATGGAGGACGGCACGCTGCCGCACTTCATCCCCGATCGCCGCGAGCTTCTGCTGAACAGCCTGTCAAGCCTAGGCGAGCCGCAGGACGTCATGATCGAGACGCGTCTGTGGGGTCACGTCATCATCGACCCGGACAAATGCAACAGCTGCCAGATGTGCGCGACGTTCTGCCCGACGGGAGCCATCAGCAAGTTTACCGATGAGGATGGGACGTTCGGCGTGGAGCATTTCCCCGGCGATTGCGTGAAATGCCGCTGCTGCACGGATATTTGCCCGCAGCAGGCGCTCACGCTCTCCGACGAGGTGTTCGCCGTCGACCTGCTCTCGGGCGCGGTGGAGCGCTACGAGATGAAGCCGCCTGCGCATCCCGTGGGCGATCCGCACCAGATCTGGCATACCATGAAGGACCTGCTCGGCTGCGATCAGGTCTACGAGCGCTAAATCCTATCCCATAGCTTCCGCGCACGGGGCCGTCCTTCGGGGCGGCCCCGTTCTTTAAGCCCGTTTTCAGGCTGCGCCGTATACTGTTGATTGAAAGAATGCATGCCTGCGCCCTGCGGTGCGGGTTCGGGAATCGACGGAAGGCACACCATGCATATCCTCATCGTGGAAGACGACGTGCGGCTTGCCCGCGCGCTGGCGCACATCCTGGAGGAGAGCGGCTACGGCACCGACGTGGTGCACAACGGCGCCGACGGGCTGGCCTATGCCGAAAGCGGCATCTACGATGTGGTCATCCTGGACGTCATGCTTCCCAAAATGGACGGTTTCACGGTAGTGACCGAATTGCGCCGCAAGAACGTGAGCACACCGGTGCTGCTGCTCACCGCGCGCGATGCCGTGCCCGACAAGATCACCGGTCTGGACAGCGGCGCCGATGACTACATGACCAAGCCTTTCAGCCCCGCCGAGCTGCTGGCGCACCTGCGCGCCCTCACGCGCCGCCAGGGCGAGGTGATCTTCGAGAAGCTCGATGCGGGCGATCTTTCGCTGAACCTGGAAAGCTACGACCTGACGTGCGGGCAGAAGACCATCCACCTGTCGTTCAAGGAGTTTTCCCTGGCGAAGGTGCTTATGAGCAACGCGGGGCAGGTGGTGTCGAAGGAGCTGCTCATCGAGCGTGTGTGGGGCGTGGAGTCAAGCGCTGAGGACAACAACGTCGAGGCATACGTCAGCTTCCTGCGCAAGAAGATGCGCTTCTTGGGCTCGCAAGCGTGCATCGAGACTATCCGCAAGGCGGGCTACCGTTTCGCCGCCGATGGCGCCGCGGCCTAAGGCGGCCATCCTATGCTGAAAAAGCTCCGCATCAAGTTCATAGCGTTGAACATGGCCACCGTCGCCGTTGTGCTGACGGTGGTCTTCGCGGCCATCTGCGTGGTGAACCATCGGCAAAGCGTCGCCACGGTCGACGGTGCGCTCAACCAGGCCATCGCGCAGGCCTCCGAGCATCAGAGCAGGCAGATGGGGAAGGACACGCCGGGCGAAGGCCAGCCGGAATCGGCCGATGGCCAGCCCGCGCTCGACGGGGAGCAGCCCGCGCCGCCGACCATCGGCGGGCGTGAGCGCAGCGGGGGGCAGGTCATCCCCGTGGCGTTGTTCTCCGTGTCCGCGGACGGGGCCATGACCGCGCTCGGCCGCTATAACACGGCATCCATCAGCCAGGATGTGCTCGAGCAGGCCGGCGAACAACTCGCCGGCGCCGACGAGGGCTTCGGCAGCCTGTCCGACCTGGGCCTGTTCTATGTGAAGCGCCAGGCGGGCGGCGTCATGTATCTGGCGTTCGCCGACATGGGCAGCGCGAGCGGCTGGCGTGCCCTGGCGGCAACGCTTGCCGTGGTGGAGGTTGGGACGCTGGCCGTGTTCCTCGTCATCAGCCTGTTCTTCAGCCGCTGGGCGCTGCGTCCCGTCGCCCGCGCCTGGACGCAGCAGCGCCGCTTCGTGGCGGACGCGTCGCACGACCTGAAGACCCCGCTCACCGTCATCCTTGCCAACACGTCCATCGCGCTCGAGCATCCCGAGCGCAGCGTGGCAAGCCAAAGCCAGTGGCTCGAGAGCACGCAGCACGAGGCCGAGGCCATGCAAGGCCTGGTGGGCGATTTGCTCACGTTGGCGAAGATGGACGAGGAGGAGGCCGCCGCGCAATCCGGCGCCGCCCGTCCGGCATTCGAGGAGGTCGACCTGTCCGACGTCATCGAAGGCGAGGTCCTGCAGTTCGAATCGGTGGCGTTCGAGCGCGGTGTGAGGCTGGAATCGCAGGTGGAGCCCGGCATCGAGCTGCGCGGCAACGAGCAGCGGCTGCGCCGTTTGGCGGGCACGCTCATCGACAACGCTTGCAAGTACGTCGACGACGGGGGAGCGGTGGACGTGGCGCTTTCGCGCTCGGGAAAGCAGGCGAGGCTTGCGGTGCGCAACACCGGCGCGCCCATATCGCCCGAGGACCTTCCTCACGTGTTTGATCGCTTTTACCGCGCGGACAAGGCGCGCACGGGCGGCGCCGGCGGGCACGGCCTGGGGCTTGCCATCGCGCGGGCCATCGCCGAGGAGCACGGCGGCAACCTGTCGGTCGCCAGCACGCAGGCCGAAGGCACCGTGTTCACTGCAACGCTGCCCTTAAAGTAATAGGTGGCGAACGAGCCTCCGCAGCCCGCGGATGAACACACCTCCGTCCCCCCCCTGTTCATCGGGCTTGCGGCCTGGGCCCTCAAGCCCGCGCCCCTCCCCGCGCCGCTCGCCGCGTTGCTTTCGTGGAAGCTCCGCCGGGGCGCTCATCGGTGCTATCATACGTGTTTACTTGCAAATCACGGAACAAGCGAGGCAGCCCATGCTTTTGTGCGCGCAGTACGTGCTTCCCATCACGTCGGAACCCATTCACAACGGTGCGGTGCTCGTTCGCGACGGCGCCATCCGCGACGTCGGCGACGCCGCCATGCTCAAGTTGCGCTATCCCGATGAGGAGGTCTCCGATTTCGGCCAGGCGGCAATCCTGCCCGGCTTCGTCGACCTGCACACCCACCTGGAGAACGCGGTCATGCGCGGCATCGTCCACGATGTCCCTTATGCCACCTGGATCATGACCATGCGCGAGCTGTCCGCTAAGATGGACGTGGCGGATTGGTATGATTCGGCCATTCTGGGCGGCCTCGAGTCGCTGTCCAGCGGCATCACCACCGTGGCCGACATCACCACGTCGGGCGCCAGCTGCACCGCCATGCAGAAGCTGGGTATGCGCGGCGTCGTCTACCGCGAGGTGGGCGCCATGGACCGCCGTCGCGTCGGCTTCGCCATGCACCAGGCCGAGAACGATATCGCCCATTGGCAGGAGGAGGTCGATTCCGACCGTCTTGCCGTCGGCCTGGCCCCGTCGTCGCTGTTCACCTGCAACCCGGAGATCTTCCGCAAGGTCGCCCAGCTCGCCTCCAAGGAGAACCTCCCCGTGGCGCTGCGCCTGGCCGGCGACCGCGAGGAGTGCGATTTCGTGCGCTACGGCTCCTCGCCCTTCTCCGTCCACTCCATGGACACCACGCGCTGCTACGTGGAGGTCCCGCCGTGGCTGCCCACGGGCACCACGCCGGTCAACTACGTGCTGAACTGGGGCGCGTTCGAGAGCGACAACGTTATGATGGTGCATGGCGTCTACGTCGACGACCATGACGTGGCCAAGCTCAAGGAGTACGACGTCTCCGTGGCCAGCTGCCCTCGCATCAACGCCCAGCTGGGCATGGGCGTGGCCCCGCTCGCCGAGTTCCTGAACAACGGCCTGCGCGTGGGCCTGGGCACCGACAGCCCCGCCGCCACCGACTCCACCGACATGATCTCGGAGATGCACATCGGTATGCTCATCCAGCGCGCCGTGAACCCGCGCAGCTTCATGAAGTCCTCCACCATGCTGGAGATGGCCACCATCGGCGGCGCCCGCGCGCTGCGCATGGACGACAAGGTGGGCAGCCTGGAAGTGGGCAAGCTGGCCGACGTCATCGCCGTCGACCTGTCCGGCTCGCACCAGACCCCGGCAACCGACCCGGTCTCGGCCGTGGTCAACGCCTGCAACGGTTCCGACGTGCTCATGACCATGGTGGGCGGCAACGTGCTGTACGAGAAGAGCAGCTGGCATGTGGGCGTGGAAGTGGCTCGCAGCATCGCCCGCGTCATCGAGATCCGCAGCAAGCTGAGGTAGCGCGCCATGGGAACGAATCAGAAGCTCACGGCCAAGCAGAAGGCCGAACGCATCAAGGCGGCGCAGGAGCGCGAGGCGCGCGAGAAGGCGCGCCGCGAGGCGGCGGCCCGCACCAAGAAGATTTTCACCGTGGTGGTGTGCGTCATCCTGGTGCTGGCACTTGGCATCCCCACCATCGCGCTTTCCGTGCTGTCCTTGTAGCAACCCTTGGCAACTGATAACGCCCCGGTCCCCGAATGCTGCTTCCCTAGCAGAACTTTTCTGTAAAGGAAGTGCACGCGAAGGGGGCTGGGGCGTTTGTGTTACCATGAATGGCTGTTGCGCGCAAGCGCGAAAAGAGTAAAGGGAACGCACGCAAAGGGGAATGCTTTGTTTGGTATCGGTGGATTTGAGCTATTTCTCATTCTGCTGTTCGGTTTCCTGCTGTTCGGCCCTGACAAGCTGCCCGCAATGGCGAAAACGCTTGGCAAGGCCATCGGCAAGTTCCGCAATGCGCAGGAGGAGATGAACAAGGTTATCAAGAACGAGGTGTACGACCCCGATTCCGATGAACCGTTCAAGAACCCGCTCGATGTTATGGAAAAGGCGGCCGACGCAGGCAAGAAGGCTGCCAACGGCGCCAGCAAGGCCGTGAGCAGCGCAAGCAAGGCCGTGTCCTCGCATAGCTCCTCCACCTCGGCGCCCAAGCCGCGCCCGGCGGGGCAGCAGGAAAGCTTCAGCGAGCGCAAGGCCCGCTACGATCGTGAGCGCGCCGCCAAGCAGGCCGCCGAAGCCGAAAGGGCCGAGGCCGCCAAGCAGGCCGCGCTGGCCGCTGCCGACGCCAAGTCGGCCGAGGCCGCAGCTCCTGAAACCGCCGCGCAAGCGGCTCCCGCGGCGCCCGCCGCACCGGCAGCGCCCGCTGCCCAGTCTTCCGCCACCGAAACGAAGGGGGAGTAACCGATGCCTATCGGACCGGCGCGAATGCCCCTATTCGATCATCTGGGCGAGCTGCGCATGCGCTTGGTGCGCATCGTGGTGTGCCTGCTCGTTGGCGTGTGCGTGTTCTACTTCGCCACGCC
Organism: Eggerthella sp. AM16-19; assembly: GCF_003474385.1. NCBI lineage: Bacteria > Bacillati > Actinomycetota > Coriobacteriia > Eggerthellales > Eggerthellaceae > Eggerthella > Eggerthella sp. AM16-19. The sequence continues at coordinate 24,402 of NZ_QUCY01000023.1, read as the reverse complement.
CACCATGGGCCAGTTCCTGATGATCCCCATCGCCGAGTACCTGCCGAAGGGCCCCGACGGCCTGCCGTCGTTCATGGCCATCGACCCGTTCGAGGCGTTCTCCACCCGTTTCAAGATCTCCATTTGGGCGGCCATCGTGGCCTGCTCGCCGGTTATCCTGTGGCAGCTGCTGGCGTTCTTCCTGCCGGCGCTCAAGCCCAACGAGCGCAAGTGGTTCATCCCCACGTTCGCCGCGGCCGTGGCGCTGTTCATCGTCGGCACCGTCTTCTGCTACTGCATCATCCTGAACCCGGCGTTCCAGTGGCTCACCGACCAGGCCATGGGCCTGGGCACCGTCACGCCGCGCATGGCCAGCTACGTGGACATCATCATCAAGTTCGAGCTGGGCTTCGGCGTCGCCTTCGAGCTGCCGCTGGTCATTTTCTACCTGGTGGTGTTCAACGTGGTGCCGTATAAGAAGCTGCGCGATAGCTGGCGCGGCATCTACGTCGGTCTGCTGGTGTTCTGCGCCATCGTCACGCCCGACGCCTCCCCGGTCACCATGGCGCTCATGTTCGCCGCGCTGATCGTGCTGTACGAGGTATCGCTGCTGCTGGCCCGCATCGTGCTTGCCGGCCGTATCAAGAGGCAGAACCAGGAGATCGCGAAGGAGGAGGGCGCTGCCCAGGCGGTCGCTCCCAAGACCAAGAAGCTCAAAGCCGTGAAGCGCAAGTAGTTTAGCCGGCAAACATATATGGTTAACCTGAAGGCCCGCTGCATGCGGGCCTTCTTGGGATAGTATGGGGTTCGTACCAATGGCGTGCGGCACGGGCGCCGCACGGTTTCGCGGATCGAAGGAGCTGCATGCACGAGCTAGGTATCATGACCGGCGTCATGGAGGCGGTGGAGAAGTCCGCCGTGCAGGCGGGCGCCACGAAGGTGCTCAAGGTCACGTTGTCCATCGGCGAGATGACCGAGGCCATCGAGGACTCGCTGCGCTTCGCGTTCGAGGTGCTCACGGAGGGCACCATGAGCGAAGGCGCGGAGCTTGAAATCAACATGGTGACGCCCCGAAGCCTTTGCTTGGACTGCGGCGCCGAGTACGAGCACGACCGTTTCCATATGGTGTGCCCCGAGTGCGGCGGCTATAACACGAAGCTTTTAGCCGGTCGTGAACTGCAGATCGATTCCATCGAGGTCGACCTGCCCGACGACTAACGAGCGTCAGCGCGTCGCTGTGCCGGCTAAGCCGCGGCCGTGCGCGGGGGAGGCGCTTCCTCATAGGGCGCAGCCGGAAGGCAACGTGCATTCGCCGCGCCTTTCCAATCCGGTTCATAACTGAAACCGCTGCTTGATCAATAGGAGGATTCAGCATGCAAATCGATATGAAGCAACCCATCCTTGACAAGAACGACCAGCTGGCGGCGCAGCTGCGCAAGCGCTTCGCCGACAGCCACGTGTTCGTGCTCGACCTGCTTGCCAGCCCCGGCTCGGGCAAGACGTCCACCATCCTTGCCACCATCGAGGCGCTTCGCGACGAGTTCAACATCGCCGTCATCGAGGGCGACATCGCCAGCAACGTGGACGCCGAGAAGATCAAGGCGCAGGGCATTGCGGCCGTGCAGATCAACACGGGTGGTGCGTGCCACCTGGAGTCCAACATGATCAGCCGCGCCATCGACGTGCTCGACCTGGAGCGCCTGGACCTGATCATCGTGGAGAACGTGGGCAACCTGGTGTGCCCGACCGACTTCGACCTGGGCGAGAACGCCAAGGTCATGATCTTGTCCGTGCCCGAGGGCGACGACAAGCCGCTCAAGTATCCCGGCGTATTCCAGGCGGCGAAGGTGGTCATCCTGAACAAGGTGGACACCATGCCCGTGTTCAACTTCGATCGCGAGGCGTTCGACGCCAGCGTGCGCCAGCTCAACCCGCAGGCCCCCATCTTCCCCATCGCCGCGACCAAGGGCGAGGGCGTCGAGGAATGGGCAACCTGGCTGGCAGAGCAGATTCGCGCCATCCAATAGCACGGCGAATATATCCCATCCAAGCAGGCGGCATGTCCCAGGGCGTGCCGCCTGCTTGCGTTTCGGGGGCTCCCAATGCCATCCCGCTTTAACAGGAGGGGTGACAAGATTGAGCGCTGGCGTACGCGGACGGCGGCAAGGGCAAGCTTTACGCCGCCCGCCCGCCGTCCCTGGTTCACTGGTCGTGCGATTCGACCGGTTGCCAAGCTGTTGCGTGCTGGCAATCACCTTGAAACACTGCTTGGGCATACTCGTATCCGAAGGAATCCCGCTTGTGCTGAAAGGACAGCTGTATGCGAGCGAATGATATGTACGAGGCGTGCGCCGACGCGCTGCGCGCCTATGCGGAGGGCGCCGGCTTCACCGATATGGTGGTGGGGCTTTCCGGCGGCATCGATTCAAGCGTCATCGCCGTCTTGTGCGCCGACGTGTTCGGCTCCGATCACGTGCACGGCGTCATGCTTCCCGGCCCCTATTCCACGGAGCATTCCCTGGACGATGCCCGCGAGCTGGCGGACAACCTGGGCATCGAGACGCACGTCGTGTCCATCTGCGAGCCGTTCGAGGCGTTCGAGGCGGTGCTGCGCCGTTCGGGCTGCGGCAAGCTTTCGGGTACGGCGTCGGAGAACACGCAGGCGCGCTGCCGCACCGTGGTGCTCATGGCGCTCTCCAACGCCAACGGCTGGATGCTCGTGAATACGGGCAACCGCAGCGAGTCCATGATGGGCTACTCCACGCTCTACGGCGACACGGCCGGCGCGTTCGCTCCCATCGGCGGCCTGTACAAGACCGACGTGTACGCCATCGCGCGCTGGCGCAACGAGCGCGCCGAGCGCGACGGCCAGGTGCTCCCAATCCCCGAGCACGTGCTGGTCAAGCCGCCCAGCGCCGAGCTGGCGCCCGGCCAGGAGGACGAGAAGTCCATGGGCATCGACTACCCCACGCTCGACCGCATGCTCATCGCGCATTTCGAGCACGGCGTCAGCGAGAACGGCCTGGTGGAGGCCGGGTTCAACCGCGCCGACGTCGAGCGCGTGCTGGCGAAGGTGCGCTCGCAGGCCTTCAAGCGCGCCCTCGAGCCGCCGTATCCCACTGTGAAGTTCTACGAATAGGGAAGCGCCCGCGGCGCCCCGCATATCGAGAAGATGTGACGCGCGCCGAACGGCCGGCTGCGCGCGGGGCGCGTGCGTTACCATGGCTGCGATATCGAAATGGGGGACGGTGCCCAAAGCCGGTTGCACGGCGGCGGGCGCCGTCCCTTCGCCATCTAGTGAAAGAGCATGCCCTACATGAAACGCCGCGATTTCTTCAAGCTGGTCGGCGCCTCCGCCGCCTTCGCTGCCGTGCCCCTGCTGTCATCGTGCAGCTCCGCCGCGGCGCCCTCTGCCGAGGGCGCCGGCGTGCTCGGCCAGCCCCAGGTGTCGTTCTCCACATCGGTTGACGTGCTCATCCTGGGCAGCGGCATGGCGGGCCTTTCGGCGGCCATGGACCCCTCCGAGGCGGGGCTGTCGGTCATGGTGGCCGAGAAGCTCGATGTTCTGGGCGGCGAAAGCTACGAGTCCAACGCCATCATGGAGGTGTGCGGCAGCCAGCTGCAGAAGGATGCGGGTATCACCGAGACCTGCGATGACGTGTGGCCCGAGCGCAAGGAGGCCCTGAAGAGCGCCGGCGTGACCGATCTTGAATTCGCGAAGCGCCTGTTCTACGCGGCGCCCGAGTGGGTCGACCGCATGAAAAGCTCGTACGGCGCGCAGTTCGCCGACCCCGCCAGCTATTCCGCCAACGAGGCGAACCGCCGCCGCGTGCTCCCGAAAAACGGCATCGGCGACACGGAGAGCATCATGATGCCGCTGCGCGACAAGCTGGCGGCGAAGGGCGTGCAGTTCTCCACCGGCTATTGCGCCACCGGGTTCATTCTGGACGAGGCGGGCAAGGTGTGCGGCGTGCGCTTCTCCACCAGCAAGAAGGACCAGTCCGGCGTGGTCGACGTGCATGCGCGCGCCGTGGTGGTGGCAACGGGCGGGTTCGCCAGCAACCAGTCGCTCGTGCGCCAGTACCTGTCGGCGTGGGAGCGCATCGGCTGCTACACCGCCGCGTCCATGGGGGAGGGTCATAAGCTGTGCCAGGCGCTCGGCGCGCAGCTCAGCGACATGAGCGTGACCCCGTCGGTGATCAGCGACCTTCCGCAGGCGGCTGCATGGGGCATGTTCGCGCCCACGCTCGTGGTGGATGCGCAGGGCAACCGCTTCGCCAACGAGGACTACATGCGCGACCTGTGCGCCGCATGCTTCATCCAGGAGCGCGGCTATTTCTGGACCATCTTCGACAGCGGCATCTCGGAGAGCGGGCAGGCCCGCAGCGCGGCGCAGGTGACGGCGAAGCACGCATCGCGCCTGGTCGGACCATGCGACACGGTGGAGCAGCTGGCGTTAGGCATGGGCGTGTCCGAGGACGTGCTGGGCAAGACCGTCGACCGCTTTTCCAGCATGGTCGAGGCCGGCAAGGACTCGGATTTCGGCCGCAAGCAGTTCCTGGAGAACCTGAAGCCGCCGTATTACGCGCTCAAGCAGTTCCCCGTGCGCTTCCGCACGCGCGGCGGCGCGGTGGTGGACGGCGGCGGGCGCCTGCTCGACGCCAACGGCAAGGCCATCGCGGGCGTGTACTGCTGCGGGGCCGCCGCGCAGGGCGGCGGCGAGAGCCTGACCACCAACGGGGCCTTCGGCGTGCTCACCGGCAAGGCCGTGACCGAGGATCTGGGAGCGGCATAGCCCTATCGTCCGCATCCGCGCGATTACCTCGGGCGGCGTATGGCGCGCTTGGCGTGCTCGGGATACCATGGACGGCATGGATAACCTTCTTATGACATATCGCGACATGACGGCGCGCGACTGGCTGGTCGACGCCGCGGTGGCGCTGGCGGCGTTCGCCGTGGGCTGCCTGCAGCTTATGCTCACGGCGTCGTCGATCATCATTCCCGACCTGGCGCTTCGCCAATATCTCGGCGTGGTCAACGTGGTGCCCGACCTGCAGGTGTTCGTGGGCCTGGGCATGACGGTGGTGCCGCTCGTGCTGCGCCGCCGCTTCCCGCTGCCCGTGTTCGCCGCGTGCCTGGTCATCTTCCTGGGCCTGCAAGTCAGGTTCTCGGGCTTCTCCATGACGGTGGTCGGGCCGCTGGTGGCGCTCTATACCGTGGCGGCGGAATGCGGCACCGTGCCCGGCGTCGCGTGCGGCGCGGCGGCGGTGCTGTCGCTGCTGTTCGCCGGCGCGCCCATGCAGGCGGCCAGCATGGTGTTCTTCACGCGCTTCCAGAATATCGCGCTCATGGTGGCGGCGGTGCTTGCCGGTTACGCCTACCGCACGCATGTCGCGTACGTGCGCGCGGTGGAGCAGCGCGCGGCCGAGGCCGAGCGCACGCGCGAGGAGGAGGCCGCCCGCCGCGTGGAGGAGGAGCGCGTGCGCATCGCCCGCGAGGTGCACGACATCACGGCGCACTCGCTCTCGGCGGTGAGCATCCAGCTTGCCGCGGCCGAGCGGCTGGTGGAGCGCGATCCCCAGATGGCGAAGGAGGCGGTGTCCACGGCGCGCGCCACGGCGAAGGCCGCGCTCGACGACATCCGCTCTATGATCGGCGTGCTGCGCCACGGCGACGACGCGGCCGAGACCATGCCCGCCGCGGGAACGAACCAGGTGGACGAGCTGGAGTCGTATCTGCGCGGCGCCGGCCTGGACGTGACGCTCGATATGGCGGCGTATGATCGAGCCCGCGTGCCCGCGCACGTCGACATGGCGCTGTTCACCGTGGCGCGCGAGGCGTGCACGAACGCGGTTCGGCATGCGCGGGCGCAGCGCGTGTCGCTGCGGTTCGCGGTGGAGGACGGCGCGGCCACGCTGTCCGTGATCGACGACGGCGCCGGCTGCGGCGCGGCGGCGCAGCCGGCAGATATGGCCGCCCCCCAGCTGCCGCGGGCGGCCGATGGCGCGGGCCACGGCGTGGCGGGCATGGCCGAGCGCATCCACGTGCTCGGCGGGTCGTTCTCGGCAGGCGATGGCGAAAACGGCGGGTTTTGCGTGCGCGCGAGCATCCCGCTTCGCGGAACGGAGGCATAGCGAATGGAACAGACGCTCGACGGCGAAGGCGCGGCAAACGCATCCTCGCAGGCGGCCAACCTGGCAACCCCGGCAAACTCGGCAGGCCCGGCCAACCCGGCAACCCCGGCCAGTGAGTCCGGCACCTCCCCGCAGGCGGCCAATCCCGCCAGTATAGCGAGCACCCTTTTGCAGGCGGCGGGTGCGAAGCGTCCCGTGCGCGTGCTAGTGGCCGACGATCAGGACCTGGTGCGCAGCGGCTTCCGCATGATCTTGTCGTCCTACGACGGCATCGAGGTGGTGGGCGAGGCGCGCGACGGCGATCAGGCGGTGCAGCTTGCCGAGCGCCTGCGCCCCGACGTGGTGCTCATGGACATCCGCATGCCGCGCGTCAACGGCATCGATGCCACGCGCGCCATCCGCTCCAACGCCGCCCTCCAGGACGTGCAGGTGCTCATCCTCACCACGTTCGACCTGGACGAATACGTGTACGACGCGCTGTCGGCGGGCGCCGGCGGCTTCCTCCTCAAAGACGCCGAGCCCGACGAGATCGCATCGGCGGTGCGCGTGGTGGCGGCGGGCGAGGCGCTCATCGAGCCGTCCATCACGCGCCGGCTCATCGAGACGTTCGTGGCGGCGCGCCCGGGCGTGCCCGCGGGCGCCGCGGCACGCGGCATCGACCAGCTCACCGATCGCGAGCGCGAGATCCTCACGCTGGTCGCGCGCGGCCTTAACAACGACCAGATCGGCGAGCGCCTGTTCATCAGCCCCGCAACGGTCAAGACGCACCTCGCGCGCATCATGGCCAAGCTCGATGCGCACGACCGCGCGCAGCTGGTGGTGCGCGCCTACGAGAGCGGGTTGGTGAAGCCCGGCGTGATGTGAAAGCTGGCGAAAAGGGGGAGCGTCGGCGGCTATCGGCTGCCGGCGCTCCTTCTGTCTTATGCGCTTGCGCAAGAACTTTTCGGAGCGTGCCATAAATCACCGTAATCCACTTGCAATCGGACGGTCGGCTGCTATAGTAGGCAATGTGTTTAGCACTCGTTACCAAAGAGTGCTAGCACTCAGAAACACAGAGTGGTTAAATAACGGGTATGCGAAACCAATCTCGCGTAATCGATGCGAAAGGAAGGCAGCGTTATGAATCTTAAACCCCTGGGCGACCGCGTTATCGTGAAGGCTGACGAAGCTGAGGAGACCACGGCTTCCGGTCTGTTCATCGCATCCGAGGCCAAGGAAAAGCCTCAGAGCGGCGTCGTTCTGGCAGTCGGCGCTGGCAAGCCCGATAAGGACGGCAACCTGGTTCCCGTTCCCGTGAAGGTCGGCGACAAGGTCGTCTACGGCAAGTTCGGCGGCCAGGAGATCAAGGTCGACGGCGAGGACCTGCTCATCCTCCGTGCCGACGATCTGTACGGCGTCTTCGAATAAGTTCCGATCGTTTCACCTCGTCAGTAAACATGGGCCTGCGCCCGGTATCTTGGAACCGCGCGCAGGCCGCATTCGAAAGGAAGCTTTAGAATGGCTAAGGATATCAAATTCGAGGCTGATGCCCGCAGCGCTCTGGCCGCAGGCGTCAACAAGCTGGCAAACGCCGTCAAGGTCACGCTCGGCCCCAAGGGCCGTTACGTCGCCCTTGAGAAGTCCTTCGGCGCTCCGCTGATCACCAACGACGGCGTCACCGTCGCCAAGGAAGTCGAGCTGGAGGATCCGGTCGAGAACATGGGAGCCCAGCTCATCCGCGAGGCCGCTGTTAAGACCAACGACGTCGCCGGCGACGGTACCACCACCGCCACGCTGCTGGCCGACGTGATCGTCTCCGAGGGCCTGCGCAACGTCACCGCCGGCGCCGACGCCCTGGGCATCCGCCGCGGCATCCAGAAGGCGACCGACGCCGTGGTCGAGGCCATCAAGGCCGACGCCACCCCGGTTTCCACCACCGAGCAGATCACCAACGTCGGCACCATCTCCGCCGGCGACGCCGTGATCGGCGCCAAGATCGCCGAGGCCATGGACGCCGTGGGCAAGGACGGCGCCATCTCCGTCGAGGATTCCCAGACCTTCGGCCTGGACATGGACATCGTCGAGGGCATGCAGTACGAGCGCGGCTACATCAGCCCCTACATGGCCACCGACATGGAGAAGATGGAAGCCAACCTCTCCGACCCCTACATCCTGCTGACCGATCAGAAGATCTCCAACATCCAGGACATGGTCCCGCTGCTGGAGCAGATCATGAAGACCGGCCGTCCGCTGTTCATCGTCGCCGAGGACGTCGAGGGCGAGGCTCTGGCCACCATCCTGCTGAACAAGCTGCGCGGCACCTTCACCGCCGTGGCCATCAAGGCCCCGGGCTTCGGCGACCGCCGCAAGCGCATCCTCGAGGACATCGCCGCCGTCACCGGTGCGCAGGTCATCGACAAGGACTTCGGCATGACCCTGGCCGATGCCAAGATCGAGATGCTCGGCACCGCTAAGACCGTCAAGGTCACCAAGGACCGTGCCCTGATCGTGGACGGCGCCGGCGACAAGGCCGCCATCCAGGACCGCATCACCCACATCAAGAAGGAGCTGGAGCGCGTCGACTCCGACTTCGATCGCGACAAGCTCCAGGAGCGCCTGGCCAAGCTGTCCGGCGGCGTGGCCGTGCTGAAGGTGGGTGCTGCCACCGAGGCCGAGCTCAAGGAGAAGAAGTCCCGCATCGAGGACGCCCTGCAGGCTACCCGCGCTGCTGTCGAGGAGGGCATCGTCGCAGGCGGCGGTGTGGCTCTGATCAACGCCATCCCGGCTCTGGACACGCTCGAGATCACCGACGCTGACGAGAAGGTCGGCGTGGAGATCATCCGCAAGGCCATGGAGGCCCCCATGCGCGCCATCGCTCAGAACGCTGGCTTCGAGGGCTCCGTCATGGTCGACAAGGTCCGCCACATGGAGAAGGGCGAGGGCGTGAACTTCGCCGACGGCACCACCGGCAAGATGATCGAGATGGGCGTCAACGACCCCGTCAAGGTCACCCGCACGGCTCTGCAGTCCGCTGCTTCCGTGGCTGCCCTGATCCTCATCACCGAGTGCACCATCAACGAGATCCCGAAGGATCCCGATCCGGCGGCCGCTGCTGCTGCCGCAGGTGCAGCCGGTATGGGCGGCATGATGTAAGCAACAGGTTCATAAACCTTGCAGCAAAAGGGCCCGCTTCGGCGGGCCCTTTTCGCGTCTTGTGGGGAAGTCGCGGCGGCTGTCGCAGCCTCGATATGCGCAGCTGCGGTGTTAGGCGCGACCGCGGCGAAGATCGTCCCGGGCGCAGCCGCCGCGGCTTTCGCCTGGCGTATCGCGCTACGACCGGCGAGAACGCTCGCGTCGGGGAGTTCGAACCGTCTACTTAGGTTCCCCGGCCGGGCCCCGTCGTTTCCATTCGATCGTCGGAATGCAACAAAAACGCCCTCCTGCAGTTGCAGGAGGGCGTTTGCGGTCTTATATGCGGTTTGCTGGTCCCCTTACAGGCACTTGCCTGGCCTTACAAGCCTTCGGCCTGGAAACGGCGCAGGAGGGCTTCCTGATGGTGCGAGTACTGCAGCGCGACGTCCTTCGCCACCTTGCCCTCGCGCACGGCGTTGAACAGCGCCTGGTCCATGGTCTGCATGCCGGCGGCGCCGTTGGAGGCGATCACGGAGTCGATCTGGTAGGTCTTCTCTTCGCGGATGAGGTTGCGGATGGCGGTGTTCATGTGCATGACCTCGAACACGGGGATGGTGGTGCCGTCGAGTGCGGGGATGAGCATCTGGCTGACCGTGGCCTGCAGCACGAGCGACAGCTGGGTGCGGATCTGGCGCTGCTGGCTGGCGGGGAAGGCGTCGATCATGCGCTCGATGGTGTCGGCGGCGCTGGTGGTGTGCAGCGTGGAGAGCACCAGCTGCGTCATCTCGGCGGCGTTGATGGCGGTGCCGATGGTCTCGGCGTCGCGCATCTCGCCGAGCAGGATGACGTCGGGGCTTTCGCGCATGGCCGAGCGCAGCGCCTCGGAGTAGTTGGCGATGTCGGTGGGGATTTCGCGCTGCGTGATGATGCAGGAGCCGTGCTTATGCACGAACTCGATGGGGTCCTCCATGGTCAGGATATGACCCGTGCGCTTGTGGTTCATGCGGTCGAGCATGCATGCCAGCGTGGTGGACTTGCCGCAGCCGGTGGGGCCCGTCACCAGCACCAGGCCCCTGTTCAGGTCGGCCAAGCGCATGACGGGCTCGGGGATGTTCATCTCGTCGGGATCGGGCAGCCCGAAGGGGATGACGCGGATGACGGCGCCATAGGAGCCGCGCTGGCGGAAGATGTTGGCGCGGAAACGGCCGATGCCCGGGACGGCGAAGCTGAAGTCGTCGTCGTGGTTGACGCTGTCGGCGAACAGGCTCAGGTCTCGCCCTGCCAGCTCGTAGACCGTCGTGATGTACTCCTGCGTGTCGGCAGGGGTGAGCGGGGGCGTGTCCGTGCGCACATGCGATCCGCTTGCCTGGTACGCCAGAGGCAGGCCGGCGATGATGAACACGTCCGAAGCGTGCACCTCTATCATCTTCTCGAGTAGGCTTTTCAGTTGCATGGCGATCCTCCTATGCTATTGCTTCTCGTCATTAGTTAGTGGAAAGAAGAGCTTTCTCAGGAAGCTCTTGCGCGGTAGTCATCTTCCAGGCGTCCACGGTGCAGCCGTTCGCGGCGATGGTCGCCGTGGCGACAAGCTCCTTGCCGTCCTGCGCGATGACCGTGAACGTGACCTGCGTGCCCGCTACGTCGATGAAGGACCGCAGGTCGCGGGCGCTGCTTGCCTCGGCGGCGTTTTCCAGCAGCTTGTCGGAGCGGTGCTGGACCAGCGCGGCTGCCGCTGCGGGCGAGCCGCTTTCGGCGATCTGATCGTCGATCTGGGCGAGCAGCGCTTGGCCGAAGGCATCCAACTCGTAGGTTTGCGACAGCGCGTCGGCCTGCCGCTGCGCCATGGCCTCGGTTGCGTGCGTGGTGGTGATGCACAGCATGGCCAGCACCGCCAGCAGCAGCACGGACACCAGCGTCAGCAGTGTGATGGGGCCGATGCGCACCCCTTCCCCGGTTCGCCTTGCCATGCTATCTCACCCCGCTTTCGTATCGCGACGCGTCGAGCGCGTACACTTCGCCGGAATCGTCGCTCACGGTGATGTGCGCCGTGTACAGCGTGCCCCGGCCCTGCGCGTCGGAGTCGACGTCGCAGCTGACCGTCAGGCCGTCGGAACCGTCGACGGCGGATGCGTCCCCGGCGGCGACGCCCTGGCCGACCGTCTTGCCGGCGGCGACGGCTGCGGGGTCGGACGAGAACTCCTCGGCGGCGTTTTGGGCCAGCAGCGTGGCCCTTGTCAGCTCTTCGGCCTGATGCGCCGCAACCGCCGAGTGCGTGAACAGCTGCGTGAACACGGCCATGGACGCGATCAGCACTGCCATAAGCACCAGCGCCTCGATGAGGAACGCCGTATTCACCTTGGTTCTCGAGGCGTCTTCGATCTGCTCGTTCTTCGTCATCCTAGGCACCTCCCTGCATGTAGCGAAGGGCCACCTCGGCGGTTCCCTGATCGGTGGTCACGGCCAGAAGGCCGTCTGAGTACGAGAAATCGAAGGTGTCGGAAGCCGTCACCTCGGTGGCCTTCTCGGGCGTGTACCCGCTGCCTGCCAGGCTGTATTCCTGCACCACCTTGCCCTCGTACAGGTAGAAGCGCGTTTCGTAGGTACCGGAATCCAGCGGTTCCACCACCACGAGAGACTTGCCCTCCGGTCCCTGGCCTTGGGCGATGGCGCCCTTGGAATCGTTGGCGCGCACGACATTGCAGATAAGCCCCGCTCCTTTGCGCTGTGCGCTGCTGGCCTGTTGGTCTGCGGAAACGGCCTTGTACACGGTCACGCCCGAGATGAGCGCCATGAGCAGCGCCGCGAAGAACGCCGCTAGCAGCAGCGTGGGGAAGGCGCGCCTTGCGCCGGCGCCTTTTTCGTTGGACGGCGCACCTTGCGTCACGGAAGCGATGGCGTGGATGCGCTGCTTGTGGGTTTCGTTCGCCTGCGGGTTCATCGGGGCGTCACCACCACGCTGGGCATGATGTTGTCGGCGAAGCACTCGTAGGTGATCACGTAGTCATCATGGTTGATGGTCAGCCCGTAGCTTTCCTCGAGGTGCTCGAGCGAGCTCGGGTAGCTGCCTTCGATGGCGCAGCACTGCTTGGCCGAGGCCAGGATGGAGTCGCGCAGCGCCGCGGCGCCTTGCGTCTTGGCGTTCTCCTGCACGACGCTGTATACGGCGAAGGTGGCGAGGGCGAGCGCCGCCACCAGGCATGCGGTGACGACGATGCGCTTGCGCCGCCGTTTGATATCATTGTCAGTGAGTTCGTGGAACATGGCTGTTACCTGCGATTTTGCTATGCGATCGAGCCCATGATGCCAATGAGCGGCAGCATGACGGCGATAAGGGTTGCGCCGACGGCGATGGTCAGGAAGGCTGCCAGCGTGGGTTCGACCCGGTCGACCGCGGCGTCGATCTGCATGTTGGCGTCGTCGAAGAACACCTGCGCAAGATGGCCGAGCACCTCGTCGACGGAGCCTGCGTGCGTGCCCATGAGCAGCATGCGGCCGTATACGGGCTCGACGATTTCGTGCTCGACGATGGCCTGGGCGAGGCTGCGCGGGTTCTCAAGGTCGATCATGGAATCGTAGGCTGCCTGCAGCTCGGCTTGCAGCTTGGCGTGGTCGATGGTCGCCATGGCCTTGCGCATGGCCTCTTCCTCCTGCACGCCCGATGCCACCAGGGACGAAAGCGCGCTGACGAAGCGGGAGAGCGCCAGCTGGTACATGGCCCGGCGGGTGCCCGGGTAGCGTTCGAGCATCTTGGTCACGCGGTTGCGCCCGCTTTCGTTGCGCGCGCAGATGGCCACGTATAGGGCGGCTACGGTGGCGACCAGCACGATGGCCAGGGCTATCCAGCCGATGGCGATGGACACGCCCACGGTGTTGAAGGACCCCGAGGTCATGGATCCGGACAGGTTCTCATAGGCGCTGGAGAAGATGGGGAGGATGATCGCCACGGTGAACACTAGGATGACGCTCATGATGCACAGCAGCGCCGCCGGATAGCCGACCGAGTTGCGCAGCTTGGCGAACGCGCGGCCTTCGCTATCGTAGTAGCGCCCGAGGCTGCGCAGCACGCGCTCGGTGCGGCCCGATGCCTCGCCGACGCGCACGGTTTCCGTTGCGTAGGCGGGGAAGGCGCCGGTAGCCTCCATGGCGTCGGCGAGGTTGGAGCCTTCGGCGACTTTGGAGTAGACCGCGTCGCATACGCGCTTGAATTCGGATTGCTCGCGGTTCTCCGCAAGCATGTGGGTGGCTTCGTCCGTTTGGACGCCGGCAGCCAGCATGGTCGCCACGCTGCTGCAGAACGCGCTGATGGCGCCGCTCTCCAGAAGCTTTCCTGTCATCGGTACCTCCTGGGTTATCGGTTTAAACGTTCGTTATTGTCTCACATATAGTAGGCGATGACGTGCGTTTTCGCCTATTTTTGAGAAGAAGTTGATACCCCGGGGCCACTATGTGCCGGGCGAAGGGGTTTCGGTAGCGAGCGCTTTCGCCCGCGCTGCTAGTACGCATAGCGGTCGGTGTAGCTTTCCCCGTCCCCGACGTTCGCCCCGCCTCCCGTTGCCGCGAAGGTCAGGTCGATGCGCGACCAGGTGTTTGGGGAGACGCTGAAGCGGGCGCTCTGCCAAGTGCCATCGATATTCACCATGATCCAGGCGTGGTAGATGCCCTGCGGCGAGACGGTGCCGGTGACGATCTTCGCGGGAATCCCCTGGCTTCGCAGCATGGCGGCGCCTAGGCTTGCGTAGTCGAAGCAGACGCCTTTGCCCGACTGCAGCGTCTCGTCCGGGTCGGGGATGTATCCGGTGGAATCCTTGAGCTTTGCGGCCTTGTCGTCGTCGTAGGCGACGTTGTCGACGATGTAGGTGCAGATCGCGCGTAGGGCCTCCCCCTGGTTCTCGCAGCCTTCGACCAGTTCGCGGGCCTTGGCCACGCAGCTGCTGGAGGCGGTGTAGCTGCAGTAGACGTTCGGGTGCAGGAACGGGGCGAACTCCGAGGTCAGCGCGACGTCGATGTCGACGCTGCACAGCTCCACGTAGTTGTTGCCCGACGTGTTGCGCATGATGCGTACCGTGTATGGGCCGTCGCCGAGCGCCAGCGGGCACGCGATGGGCGTGCCGTTTTGGGGCATATCGAAACTGGAGCTTGCTTGACCGCTGATGACCTGGGCTTTTATACGCGCGTTCGAAACGGCGCTCACGCTGACGTAGCCGTCTTGCGCGTGGGACGCATCGATGAGCGCGTCGTTGGCGCCTGTGGCGGCGCTCGCGTCGAACTGCGTTTCCTCCACCGTGGCGGCAGGGGAGAACGCGGCGCCGGTGGCCTGGTCCTTGCCGGCGCCTCCCGCGCCTCCGGATCCGCTGCATGCGGTAAGCCACAGCAGGGCGCAGAAGGCCGTCGCCGCGATGGCGGCGATGAGCGGGGAGGTGCGCCTTGTCAGTGCGGATGATTCCATAATGCGTCGATTATACGCGTGGAGGGTGGGATTTCGGCCTGCGCAGTTAAACGGTTTTGACACGAGATCGTTCGTTCTCTTCATCGTTCGTCACGTTGTCGGGAAAGCCCGGAAAACCCTTCTATCGGAGGGGTGACAGTTCTGTGGACATACAAAAGGGGCGTTGTTTGTTACGGGCGAATCGAAGAAATGGGTAGAATCGCATATTGAACTGGGATTCTGTATATGAATTTATTTGATTTGAATGCTGAAAATTAGTGGCAGGGGAGGTACAGAATAGGGGGAATCGTTATATAATTGCCCACAATAGCCTGCACTAGGCCGACCGCGCGCTTCGAATGGTCACGCGCGGTGGTGAAGCGGGTTGAAACGGTATTTCGGCTGTGAACGTTTCCGACGGAGACGCTTGATGAGGTGAACGATATGAAGGCAAAGAGCAACCAGCTGACGGTGGAGAGCATGACGCAGCGGTACTCGCTGGGTCACAAGGCGCTGTCCGTGGCACTGTCCGTCGTCTTGATGGGATTCGGCTGGCCGGCGGTTTCGCCGTCGCAAGTGTACGCCGGCGATGGCGCCGCGGCAGACGATGCGGCGGTGCAGGTGGAAGGCACCTCGTCCGCTGCGGCCACGAGCGCGGCCGACAAGGCCGCTGATGCGGCGGCAAGCTCCGCGGCGTCCGCGGCGAGCTCTGCAGCGCCTGCGGCAAGCGAGCAGCCTGCGTCCACGACGTCGCAGCAGCAGGCCGCCCCAAGCGCTTCCGAGCCCGCGCAGCCCGCTGGGACGCAGCAGGACGAGAGCGCGAAGGAGGATGCCGACACGGCCGACGTCGAGCTGGTGCTGGGCAACGCCTCCATCACGTATATGAACCAGGTCGTCTCCGCGCCTGCGCATAAGGTCACCGTGCCCGTGAATGACGACTTCAAGTTCACGGTGTCCCCCGATAACGGCTATAGCCTCACGAAGGCGGTGCTCAAGGTTTCCGGCAAGGAGAACCCTATCTCCCCCGATGAACAGGGCGTTTATACCGTTTTCGCCGCCGACGTAGCCGCCGGCGCGACCGTGACGCTTGAGACTGAGGCTGTTTCCAGCGATTCCGGCAAGGATAACGCCGCCGTCTCCATCGAGGATGATGCTACCGAGAAGACGCAGGCTTCCGTCTCCGGCTCAGGAGCCATCTCCGGCCCCACCTCCGTCGCGCAGGGCAACACCATCACGCTCACCTATAACGGGGATATGACTCCCCAAAATTGGTTTAGCCCTGAGCAGGGTCTTTTCTCCGAATGGAATGTTTCGGCCGACAAGAAGACCCTGACCCTAAAAGCTACTGATAACTGGGCGTTCGTCGGATCTAAGAAAACGGCGACTATTTGTATGGAATACACCGATCAATCCGATCAGTGGCACACTGGGGTTGCTAACAGCATGACCTTCGACGTGACCGTCAAGAAACGCTCGTTCACCGTCGTGCAGCCGGAGCCGGTTGCGGAGGGCCAGGATCATTTCTGGATTCCGCAGATCAAAGACAACGAGACGGGGAGGGTCTTCAGCATCTCCGATGCGCCAGACGGCGCCTTCCTTCCGCTCGAGTACTACCGTGATGGCCAGAGGATCGAAAACGCCAGCCAGTATCGGCATGATACGAACGAGTTCTCTAAGCTCGGCACCTATACGGTAGTCGTCAAGCCGGATAACGGATGGATTTACGACTTCGAGGGTATGGGTCAAATCGAAATCGCCATTCCCACCAAGAAGCCCGACAACACGGACTTTGAGAAGTGGATCTACGTTGGCGAGAGCGTTGACCTTGAAGGCGACGAAAACGCGTGGTGGGGAGAGCGCTGGAAGGTATCCAGCGGTTCCGAGAACGTCGAGCTGTCCGGGTCCGGCAACGTAAAGGGCCTTAAAGTTGGCGACGCGACAGTGGTGCGCGGGTTCTATTCCCCGGGCTGGCATACCGAAACCTTCACCATCCATGTGATGAAGAAGCCGGCAGCGACGTCGCTGTCCATTTCCGGGGCTGACACGGTCGAGCAGTTCAAGAACATCACGTTGACCACGGACTCCGATACGGACGTCACGTGGACCTCGAGCGACCCCTCGGTCGCCACCATCGACGCTTCCGGCAAGGTGGTCGGCGTCAAGCCGGGCAAGGTCACCATCACGGCCACCACGGTCACCGCGGAGGGTAAGGTGCTCACCGCCACCCACGAGGTGACGGTGAAGACATCGGGGGTCTCACCGACGAGTTGCTATCTGTTCTTTCAGAATAGCCCTACCGCCAACCCGGACAGCAACGGCACTGCCTCCTGGTTTCCCTCCGGCGGAAATCATGCCTTAGGGGTCAAGATCAATCTTGACGGTTTGAACCTTCCGGGCGGCAAGAACAGTTACGACAACGTGGCGAATCGCGTGACGCAATGGCCTGATGGAAGCACGGGTTCAAGCTGGGTGCTCGATAGGAACGGCGCATATAGCCAGTATTGGAACGCCGTTTTCCGGGCATGGAAGAACACGCTCTCCAAGGAGCAGGGCACTCAGATCACGGAAGATGACGTGGAGGAGATCGCGCTCTATCCGTACAAGATCTCGAACAATACGAATGTCGGTTGTGGATACCACCTGGATTGCAAGGTGGTGGTGAAGTGCAGCAAGGCGATTAACGCGGTGTTCTATCTGCAGGATGCCGATGCGTCCGGCTTCGCTCAGTACGATGCTGCCACGTACAGGCTGGAAAAGGGTATTGCGCAGGTTACCGCCCCCTCCAAAACCCCCGCTGATGAGAAGACCGTCAACGGTGTGAAATATAAGTTCATGGGATGGTACTCCGATCAGGCTTGCACGCAGGCGGTGTCGTTCCCCATGCGCACGAGCGAGAACGTAAACTACTACGGCAAGTATGTGGCTTGCGATCAGTCCATCCAGGTCAACTACTATCTTAAGGGGACCACAACTCAGGTTGCGCCGTCCAAGACCCTTTCCGGTTACATGAAGGGTCAGACGGTTGTGCAGAGCCCCATTTCCATTGAGGGCTATAAGCCTGTTTCCGACGAGACGAAATCCGGCGTGGTGGGCACCGACTCCTCCATCGACTTCTACTACACCGCAAATCCGGCGGACTATAGCGTCGAGTACTACTGGACGGGTTCGGACAAACCGCTTTCAAGCGAGAAGCGTTCGGGCCATGTGGGCGACCAGGTTACCGGGCTTGAGCCCAAGGCGATTGCCGGTTACACGCCGGTCAACGATAACGTCCAGGACCTCAAGCTCGGCGCCGACGAGTCCAAGAACGTGGTGAAGTTCTACTACCGCCAGAATGTTTCGCTGACGGCGAATTCCGATTCCAAAACCTATAACGGCTCCGAGCAGAGCGTCGATGGCTACACGACGAACCTTCCCGAGGGCGTGAGCACCAGCTTCGACGGCGTGACGCTCGAGGGCGGCAAGGGCACGAACGCCGGGGATTACCCGTATACGTTCGCGAATGGCACCATCGGCAAGGTCAGCTCCGATAATAACTATGTCGTGACCCGGACGATGCCCGGCAACCTGCACATCAGCCCCGTTGCCGACGAGGTCGTCGTGAAGATCGCGGGCAAGACAGGTACCGAGAAATACAACGGCAAGCAGCAGACTGTCTCCGGTTGGGATGTGACCGAGGCGCCCGACGGCTTCGATCAGTCGAAGGTCACCCTTGCGGAGGGCGCAACGGCTGAGGCCAAGGGCAAGGATGCCGGCACCTACTATATGGGGCTTACTGCCGCTAGCTTCGTTTCCGCTGACGGCAACTACGCCAAGGTGAAGTTCGAGATCGTCGACGGTTCGCTTGAGATCACCAAGCGAAAGGTGACCCTGTGGTCCGAGGACGGCCATAAGAATTACGATGGCAGCACGCTCCAGCGTCAAGCCAACATTCGCGTCGACGGGACGAAAGACGTTTACGACAACGATAAGGACACCACCACCCAGAAGACCTTCGAGGGCGATGGCTTCGTCGAGGGCGAGGGCGTGAACAACAAGAACGTCAAATGGTTCGATGAGAACAACATCGCCCCCGGCTGCTATGACAACAAGTTCGAGTGCGAGCCTCGTTCCGGCACCAATTTCGACAACTACGAGATTACGTACGAGTACGGAAAACTGTACGTGAACAAGCGTGCCGACAACAAGAAGTACGAGGTCACCGTCAAGGGTGCAAGCGGCACGTCCGTCTATGATGGGCAGCCTCATAGCGCAACCGGCTTGGAGACGACCTCTTATACTAATAAAGAAGGCGTTCAGTTCTCTATCCGGGCTAAGACGTCCGGTGCCGAGAACAAGGTGGACGCCGGTACATATGAGAACAAAGTTTCCGACGTCGTCGTTACCGACCCCCATGGCAACGACGTGACTGATCAGTTCAAGATTACGACTGAGGACGGCAAGCTCACTATCGACAAGCGTTCGGTGACGATTACGGCCGGGTCCGCGGAAAAGGAATACGACGGCAGTGCGCTGACCGCCGATCAGGCTGACCCGAAGTTCACCACTGACGGCTTTGTTGACGGCCAGGGCATCTCCAATGTTACCGTGGAGGGCTCGCAGACCCAGTGCGGCACCTCCGCCAGCACCATTAAGGACAACAGCTGGAAGTTTCAAACGGGGACGAACGGGGATAACTACAGCGTTACCGTGAAGCCGGGAACGCTGACGGTGAAGCATCGTTCGGACGACAAGAAGTATGCCATCACGCTGACGGGCAAGAGCGATACCGCCCCGATCTATGACGGCAAAGAGCACACGGTGTCCGGCGTGGAGCAGGATAAGTGGACCTTCGATGGCGTTGAGTACACTGTTTCCAACTACAATGCAAGCGTTTCGGGCACGGATGCTGGCACCTATGACAATATCGTTACCAGCGGCGAGGACGGCTATAAGGTGACCGACCCGAACGGCAACGACGTGACGGAGGAGTTCTCCATCGGCGTCGCTCCGGGCACGCTGACCATCAAGCCTGCTGAGGTAACCGTGACTGCCGGCTCTAAGACCAGGGCTTACAACGGGTCCGCTCTGACCGCTGCTGAGGCGGAGCGCGAGTTCACGGCCGATGGCTTCGTGGGCGATGACGGCATCGCGTCCGCCAGGGTCGACGGCTCCATCACCAACGTCGGTGAAACCGACAGCAACGTGGTGCAGGACAGCGTCGTGCTCAAGGACGACGCCAAGGCATCCAACTACAACATCACGTATAAGCCCGGCAAGCTTGAGGTGACGCCCAACACCGACGAGGTGGTTGTCACCATCGCCGAGAAGTCCGATACAAAGGAATACAACGGTTCCGAGCAGTCCGTCGAGGGCTATGAGCTTCGCAGTATCTCGAACAGCAACTACGCCGCCACGGATATCGAGTTCGTTGGCTCCGCTGACGATCAGGTTGCCAAGGGCACCGATGCCGGCACGTATGAGATGAACCTCAAGCCCGAGGACTTCAAGAACAACAGCGCCAACTTCACCAACGTGAAGTTCCAGATCGTCGATGGCTCGCTCACCATCACGAAGCGCGCCGTGACGCTGACTTCCGCTACGCCGGCTGAGAAAACCTATGATGGCAACCCACTTGAGGATCGCACCGTCAGCATCACGAGTGGCAGCCTGGCTACCGGGGACAAGTTTGTCGCAGACGTCACGGGTTCTCAGACCAATGCCGGCAGCAGTGCAAATGCGTTCACGTACAAGCTGGTGAACGCCGCGGGCGAGGAGCTGGCGAAAGACGCCGAGGGCGCCTACCGTAACTACGACATCACCAAAGTCGAGGGCGTTCTGAAGGTGAACCCGGTGTCCGATGAGGTTGTGGTGACCATCGCGGGCAACCATGCCGAAGGCGCTTACAACGGGAAGCCTTTGACGGCTACCGGTTATAGCTTTGCGTCCTCTAACGCGCTGTACACCAGTGCAAAGGTCGCTTTCTCCGGCGAGAACAGCGTGTCGCGCACCGATGCCGGCGCGTCTGTCATGGACCTGCAGGGCAAGTTCACGAATGCCGATGCGGTCAACTTCCCCAACGTCCGCTTCGATATCACGAACGGTTCCGTTGCTATCTCCAAGGCGAAGGTGACGCTTCAGTCCGCCAATCTTGAGAAGGAATACGACGGCACGGCTCTGACCAATAAAAAGGGTGGCGAGGAGCAGACCCCGCTTGCGGTGGAGTCCGGCTGGGCCGAGGGTGAAGGCGCCGCTTACACCTTCACTGGTTCTCAGACGCTGGTGGGCGGCAGCCCCAACGCGTTCAGCTACACGCTGAATGAGAACACCAAGGAAGGCAACTACGATATCAGCGTGATCCCCGGTCAGCTGACGGTGACCAATCGCCAGGCGCAGTATCAGGTCACGGTCGAGGCGAACTCCTCCACCGGCAACACGTACGACGGCGTTGAGCACGCGGCGACGGGATTGAAAACGTCCGAGTTCACGGTGGACGGCCAGAAGTACACGGTCGAGGGCCTGAATACCTCCGACCCGAAGGCCGTTAACGCCGGCGAATATGCGAACACCATCAGCGGCACGCCGGTGGTGAAGGATGCTAACGGCAACGATGTGTCCAGCCAGTTCGCTGTAACGCTGGTTCCGGGCAAGCTGGAAATCGCGAAACGCTCCGTCACGCTGACCTCGGCAAGCGAAAGCCGGGTGTACAACGGCGAGGCGCTGACCAATGATGGCGTCACCGTCGGCGGCGACGGCTTTGTTGCGGGCGAGGGCGCTGTCTATAACGTGACGGGCGCCATTACCGATGCTGGCAAGGTGGCGAACTCGTTCACGTACGGGCGCAACTCGAACACCAACTTCGACAACTACACTATTACTAAGGAAGAAGGCACCCTTGAAGTGACGCCGGTTGCTGACAAGGTCACCGTCACCATCACGGGCAACAGCGCCACGTTGCCGTACAGCGGCTCCGAGCAGAGTGTGACAGGGTACTCCTTTGCTACGAGTGATGGTCGCTACCGCGAAGCAAACGTTAAGTTCCAGGGCGAGGCCGTCGCCAAGGGCACGAATGCCGGCACCTATAACATGAACCTGGCTTCCGGGCAGTTCTCCAATACTAGCGGCAACTTCACCAACGTGGAGTTTGTGGTCGTCGATGGCTCGCTTGAGATTACGGGCGGCGATCTCGATGCTGACAAGGTCGTCTGGGATGTGCACGATGTGCAGAAGGTCTACGACGGCACGCCGCTTTCCGCATATGTCGCAAAAGCCACCGACAAGTTCGGCAATGCGCTCAAGGTGGAGTACAGCACCGATGGCGAGCAGTGGACGGACGACCCGTCGAGTATCACGCTGACCCATTTCGGCGCTCAGCTGGTGATGCTGCGCGTGACGAGTCCCAACTACGCTGCTGATCAGTACGCGGAAAACGGGGAATGGGTCGCCATTACCAGCCGCCCGGTCACGTTGACTTCTAAGGGCGATAACAAGAAATATGATGGTGAACCGCTTACCAACGATACCGTGACGGTTGAAACGAAGGGCGAGGGGACCGGCTTCATCGACGGCGAGGGCGTGACCATCAAGGTCACCGGTTCCCAGACCGATGCCGGCGAAAGCGACAACACCTTCGACTACACCTTCAACGAGGGCACGAACGCCAACGACTACTGGGTGAAGACTGAACTCGGTAAGCTCGTGGTGACCGCGAGCGACTCCGAGGTGGTTGCGACCATCGCCGGCCATAACAAGAGCGTCGAGTACAACGGCTTGGAGCAGTCCGTTGAAGGTTATGACTTCGTCGAGGCTTCCAGCAAGTTGTACGGGGAAGGCGACTTCGCCTTCAGCGGAACGGCCGTTGCCAAGGGCACGGATGTCGGCACCTACAAGATGAACCTTGCTTCCGAGCAGTTCGCCAACACCAGCAAAAACTTCTCGAAGGTCACGTTCGCTGTAACGGACGGCACGCTGACCATCACGCCGAAGTCCATCATTCCCGATCCCGAGAACCCGAAGAACACGATGTCCGTCGATTCGCCTGCGGTTGTCGTCTACAACGGCCAGGATCAGACGTGGACGCCCGTGGTCAAGGATGGGGAGCGCAAGCTTGAGCCCGGCAAGGACTACACCGTCGAATACAGCACCGCCGATCGCACCAACGTCACTGGCGAGATCACGGTAACCATCAAAGGCATCAACAACTATTCCGGCGAGGTCAAGCGCACGTACCAGATCACCAAGCGCCCCGTTGAGCTGAAATCCGAGGGCGGCTCTAAGCCCTACGACGGTACCGCGCTTGTTAAGCCCGAGGTTTCCGGCTGGCAGCAGCAGGGAGACACCGGCTTTGTGATGGGCGAGGTTTCCAACGTTCGCGCTACGGGTTCCGTGACCACCGTTGCCCAGGGAGAGGTCGCCAACTCGATCGCATATGATACGAACGCTGGCTTCAACGCGAACAACTACGCCATCTCCAAGGACGAGGGCAAGCTGAGCATCACGGCGCTTGCGGCCGAAGATGGCATCACCATCACGCCGAACAATGCTACCTATATATATGATGCATCCTCGCATGAGGCGGGCGCCGCAACGGCTTCGGCTTCCGTCGCGGGAACCGACGTGAACCTTGAGTATCGCGTCAAGGGCAGCGCCGATACCGAGTGGCGCAGCAACGCTTCCGCGATTACGGCGATCAACGCCGGCACCTTGACCGTCGAGGTTCGCGCTTCCGCTGCGAACTACAGCGGCTATAAGTATGCAGAGCAGACGCTTACCATCCAGAAGCGCGACGTCGAGTTGACGTCCGCCAGCGCTTCCAAGGTCTATGACGGTGCGCCCCTTGCGAAGGACTGGGTCGACATGGGCCCGAACCGTCCTGACACGGGCTTCATCTGGACCGACCTTGCCGGTGACGGCCAGGTCCACGCAAAGGGCTCGCAGACCGGGGTCGGCTCCTCCGAGAACGCGATCTCCTACCAGCTCAAGCCCGGTGCGGAGAACAACTACAACATCATCGGCGAGCACGTCGGCACCCTTACGGTGACGGCTCAGTCCATCGCACCCGATCCGCAGAACCCGGATTCCTATAAGGGCGTCGCGATCGACGAGCCGAGCGACCATGTCTACGACGGTGCGGAGCACAAGTGGGCTCCCGAGGTTACCGACAAGGACGGCAACAAGCTCGTCGAGGGCAGCGATTACACGGTGACCTACGATACCGACGACTTCGTGAACGTGAAGGTCGTCAACGTGACGATCGCCGGTATGGGCAGCTACATGGGCACGTGCGTGAAGGCGTACGAGATCACGAAGGCTCCGCTGACCGTGAATGCCGGCAGCGCTTCCAAGGTTTATGACGGCGAAGCCCTGACTGCGGGCGCGACGATCGAGGGCCTCGTTGGCGGCGAGAACGCTACCGCTCAAACCCAGGGTTCCCAGACCGAGGTCGGCTCTTCCGCCAACACGGTGTCGGGCATCACGTGGGATACCGCTAAGGAAGGCAGTTACTATATCGCTGCGCAGAACGGCGGCACGCTGACCGTCACGCCGAAGGGCATCGCCCAGATGACCGTCGGCAGCCTGCCCGACGTTACCTACAACGGTGAAAGCCAGCAGCAGAAGCCGGTCGTGAAGGACGGCGAAAAGGTGCTGGCCGAAGGCGTCGACTACGAGCTGACCTACTCCGGGAACACGACCGATGCGGGTACTGTGACCGTGACCGTGACCGGCAAGGGCAACTACGCCGGCAGCGTCGAGCGCGCGTACCGCATCACGCCC
>NZ_QUCY01000022.1:0-44929 GCF_003474385.1 Eggerthella sp. AM16-19 | reverse complement strand
CTCCCGGCGCACCCGTCGGCTACGGCGCCGGTCGCGGCGCGGGCCGAAACGGCGCGCCTGCGGGCTACGGCGGGCAATCCGCACAGCCTGGCAACACTCCCTATAGCCGCTGGTCGCGCGGCGGGTCAGGGACTATGCGTATCCCGGGCGGCTCGGCGGCCGCCGGTGCCCATGCCGGCAACTCTGCGCAGCCCGCGTATGCGCGTCACGGCCGTCACGGTGCCGTGCGCCCGCAGCAGGGCTGGGCTTCGCCTTCCGAAACCTGCGACATGGGCTTCGCCGGATCTGCTGGCGCCTATGTCAGCCCGCTCAAGCGCTTCGCCGGCATCGTCATCTGCGTGCTGATCGCCGTGCTCATTGAGGTGTTCGGCTTCAACCTGGCCTTCTTCACGTCCATGACCTACCCGCAGGTGGGGACGTATCTGGTCAACGGCGTGTCCGCGGGTACCGAAGGCGCGCTGACGCTCGATGCATCCGCGAACTACTTCGAGATCACGGGCCTTGACGATACCGTCCGCAGCATCCACTTCACCCCTCAGCTCAACGATCCCGCTGCCGCCGCGAAGGCTACCGACAGCAAGCTGCAGGTGGTCATGTATCTGCAGGACGAAGGCAATGCGAACTATTATCAGCTGCCGGCGGTCTCGGTCGACCCGAAGGACGCCGTCAGCACCTATATCAGCTTGGACCCGGCGGGCGACTGTCATTCCATCTACGTCTCGATCACGAACCTGGCCGACGTGGGCTCGGTGACCGTGACGGGAATCGGTCTGAACCAGCAGGTGCCGCTCGACATCGACCCGCTGCGTTTCGCCTACATTCTGGCGGTGCTGCTGGCGCTGTACGCCGTCCGGCCGCAATCGGTCCTGTTCAGTCGCGTGTTCGACGGCCGCATCTCGCGTCAGGGCTGGATGGTCATCGCGTTGGTGGCCGTGCAGTGTGTTGTCATCTTCATCCTGGTCATGTCCAACACGCACTTCCTGTCCATCACGCACACCGCCAGCACGGAAAATCAGTTCCAGTACCAAAAGCTCGCCCAGGCGCTGCTTCAGGGGCACTTCTACTTGGACGACGTGCCTTCGGCAGCGCTGCAGGCCATGGACAACCCCTACGACACCGCAGCGCGCGATTCCGCCGGCGTTCCGTACTTGTGGGACCACGCGTACTACCAGGGGAAGTACTACGTGTACTTCGGTGTGCTGCCGTGTCTGGTGTTCTACGTCCCGTGGCAGTTGCTTACGGGAACCGGATTCCCCACGTGGCTTGGCGTCGCCATCTGCGACTGCGCGTACGTGGCGGGCATCGCGTATCTGCTCACGCGCATCTCGCGCCGGTGGTTCCCTCGCACGTCGATCGGCGTGCTGCTTGTGCTCGATATCATGATGTTCGTGGCCGGTGGCGGCCTGATCTTGGCGCGCACGCCCAGCATGTACTTCCTGCCTGAAGCTATGGGCCTGGCCCTGATCAGCTGGGGTTTGGGGCTGTGGGTGTCGGGCACCACGGGCGGTTTCATAGACCGCAGGCGTGTGGTGGCCGGTGCGGCGCTCATTGCGCTGACGCTTGCCGCGCGCCCGCAGATGGTGCTGGCCGCTGTGTTCGGGCTGGTGCTGTTCTGGCCGTTTTTGCGCGACGCCCGCGGCAACGCCCAGGCGCGACGAGCCTGCCTGGGCGCCTTCCGCGCCGCGCTCACGCCGTTTCTGGTGGTCGCCGCAGCAGTCATGGTGTACAACTTCGCGCGCTTCGGCAGTCCGCTCGACTTCGGCGCGAACTACAACCTCACCACCAACGACATGACGCATCGCGGGTTCCACGCCGACCGCATCCCGTTCGGCCTGTACGCGTACCTGTTCCAGCCTCCGGCGCTGGGCAGCCAGTTCCCGTTCATGCATCAGACCTACATGGACCCGGCATATCAGGGCGTCACCATCTACGAGCCTATGTTCGGCGGCTACTTCTTCTTGTATCCCATGACGCTCGTGCTGCTGGCGCTGCCGCGCGTCCGCCACGGCCTGAAGGCGAAGGGCCTCATGCCGCTGTGGATCTGCGCGGTGTGCGTGGCGGTGGTGCTGTGCATCTTCGACTTGCAGGGCGCCGGCATCCTTATGCGCTACATTTGCGACTTCGGGCTGTACTTCGCCCTTGCGGCGGCGCTGTCGTTTTTGGAGCTTTTGCAGGTGCGCTCGAGCGAGCCGCTGTCGAAGGGCTGGACCACGCAGCTGGGCGCCCATGCGCAGGTGCCCGTGCAGCAGGCGGGCGCGCATGCGGTGGCATCGGCCGCCGTGGCGGGGCAGACGGTGTCGGTGTACCGCATCGCGCTGTACTTCATGTTCGGTTCGCTCGTGCTGATGATCGGCGCGAACGTGCTGCTGTGGAACGCGTTCGGGATTTACTAGGGCCTGTGGTGCTGCGCGGTGGTTGTGCCCGGCGTGGCGCTTGCGTCGCGTTGCTGAGCGGCGAAGGCGGGCGGCTGTGATTTGCCCGACGGCGTCTGGGCGCTGTCGCGGCCGACTGCAACTCCAGACTCAGCCGTACATGTCCTGCTGAGTTCGATAGCGAAATCGAAGTGTCCGGATGAACTTGCAAATCAAGCCAACCTCCTGAAATCGGCTGCTGAAAAAAATTTTAAAAAAAGGGGGTTGCGCCGAAAATTGAAATGTCTATAATACTTTCTTGCGCCAAGGAAACGAAGCGCACCGATGAAATTCCTCGGTAGCTCAACGGCAGAGCATCCGGCTGTTAACCGGAGGGTTGTAGGTTCGAATCCTACCCGGGGAGCCATGAAGCTCCAAGAACCGCCAGCGCAAGTTGGCGGTTCTTTTTTTATCTCGCGCGGATTCCCTCCTTCGTCGAGGGTATCCGTTTTTGCGTTCATTTCTCGGTGTCGGCTGCCCGCTCCCTTCGCGTAGGTTCGTTTTAGCGCTAAAGGAGTTGTCGCACCATGATCATGCAGGTTGAGCATCTGTCGAAGTCGTTCGGCGGGCGCACGCTGTTTTCCGACGTCACGTTCAAGCTGGAGGAATACGACCGTCTGGCGCTCGTAGGTCCCAACGGCGCCGGCAAAACCACCATGCTCAACATCATCAGCGGCCGCGAGGACGCCGACGAGGGCCGCATCCTGTTCGCAAAGGGCGCCCGTGTGGGCTACCTGGAGCAGGAAGCCATCGAGATGCCCGATCGCCCCATCTTCGAGGAGGTCATGTCCTCGCAGGTGGAAATCCTGGAAGCCGAGCAGCGTCTGCGCGAACTGGAGGAGTCGCTGGGCGACAACCCCACCGAGCGTCAGCTTGCCGCAGCCGGCCGTGCGCGCGACGCCTACGAGATGCTGGGCGGCTACACCATCGAGGCCAAGGTCCGCGGCGTGCTGTTCGGCTTGGGCTTCAAGGAAGGCGACATCAAACAGGCCACCACGAACTTCTCCGGCGGCTGGCAGATGCGCATCGCGCTGGCCAAGCTGCTCGTCCGCAATCCCGAGGTGCTCATGCTCGACGAGCCCACAAACCACCTGGATCTTGAGTCGGTGAAGTGGCTCGAGGGCTTTTTGCGCGGTTACGAGGGCACCGTCATCGTGGTCAGCCACGACCGCGAGTTCATGGACAACATGATCGACCGCGTGGCCGAGGTGGCCAACGGCCGCGTCAACCTATACAAGGGCAACTATTCCGCGTACCTCAAGGCGCGCGAGGAGCGCATCGAGCGCCTGCGCCAGCAGCGCACCAAGCAGCTTGAGGAGATGAAGCACCTGGAGGACTTCGTCGAGCGCTTCCGCTACAAGGCTACCAAAGCCCGCCAGGCCCAGGAGCGCGCACAGCGCCTGGAGCGCCTGAAAGAGGAACTCATCGAGATTCCCGAGGAGAAGAAACCCATCCACTTCAACTTCGTGCAGCCCCCGCGCACCGGCGACGAGGTGGTGCGCTGCCGCGGCCTGGTGAAGGCCTTCGGCGACAAGCGCGTCTACGACAACTTCGACTTCACCATGTACCGTGGCGACAAGGTGGCGCTTGTGGGCCCCAACGGCGCGGGCAAATCCACGCTTATGAAGATGATCGCCGGCGTCATGAAACCCGACGCCGGCACCATCGACTACGGCGTGCACGTGGCGCTGACGTACTACGCGCAGCATCAGCTCGAGGAGCTGCACGCGGGCAACACCGTGTTCGAAGAGCTCGATCACGTGGCGCCGGGTTGGAACATCAGCCAGGTGCGCAGCCTGCTCGGCGCCTTCCTGTTCGAGGGCGACGCCGTCGAGAAGAAGGTCAGCGTGCTTTCCGGCGGCGAGAAGGGCCGCTTGGCGCTGGCGAAGATGCTCGTGGCGCCCAAGCCGCTGCTGTGCCTTGACGAGCCCACCAACCACCTGGACATCGCCAGCGCCGACGTGCTCGAGCAGGCGCTCAACCGCTTCGAGGGCACCATCCTGCTCATCACGCACGACCGTCACCTCATCCGCAGCGTTGCGAACCGCATCGTGGAGGTGAAACCCGGCAAGGTCACCGTCTACGACGGCGATTATGATTACTACCTGTTCAAGTCCGGCCAGCTCGACGGGCCCGAGCCCACCGACGAGTCGCTCGTCGACGAGCTGATGGAGCGCAAACCCGCCGGAAAGGGCGGATCGGGGAAGGGGAAGGCGTCGAAGAGCGCTTCTTCCGTGCCTTCTTCGCCCGCTTCGCCTGCGCCTGCCGCTTCGGGTGAGCTGACGGCAAAGCGCGGCAGCTCGCCGAAGACCAAGGAGCAGAAGCGTCGCGAGGCCGAGGCGCGCAACCGCGCCTACGCCGCGCTGAAGAACCACCGCAAGCGCATCGCCGAGCTTGACAAGCAGATGGAGCGCGACAACGCCCGCATGGAGGAGCTTTTGGCGAAGATGGCTGACCCCGACTTCTACATCAACGAGGATGCGTCCTCGGATGCCGTGGCCGAGCATTCCAAGCTCAAGCAGCGTATCGCCGCTGCCGAGGAGGAGTGGTTCATGCTCAACGAAGAGCTCGAAGAGGAGATGGCCAAACAGGCCGAAGCGATGGGCGTGTAGGGACCTCGCGTGGGCGTGTAGGGGCGCTGCGCCGGATGCGCGATTGCGCGCCCGGCGGCGTTTGGTGCCGTCGGGGCTCGGTCATTTGGGGCTGCGGCGCTTGCGGGCTCCCTGCCATGGGCTCACGAGGGGCTATTCATTTGAAAGAAAGGTTGCAAGGATGCTGAACATCGTGTTGGTGGAGCCTGAGATTCCCCAGAACACGGGGAACGTCGCACGCACATGCGCGTGCATCGGCGCGCGGCTGCATCTGGTGGAGCCCATGGGTTTCGCCGTCACGCAGCGCAACCTTGCGCGCGCGGGGTGCGACTATTGGGACGACGTCGACATCGTGCGCTGGTCGTGCGCCGACGAGTTCTTCGAGGCCCATGCCGCCGATGAGCTGCACCTGTTCACGGGGCACGTGCAGCGCAGCTTCGCCGACGTTTCGTACGGTCCGGACGCCTGGCTGGTGTTCGGGCGCGAAAGCCGTGGGCTCGACGAGGCCGTTATGCAGCGCTTCGAGTCCGCCTGCGTGCGCATCCCCATGCGCGATGGCATGCGCAGCTTAAACTTAAGCAATTCGGTTGCAATAGCCGCATACGAGGCTTTGCGCCAGCAAAACTGGCCCGGCCTGGCATAACGGCGACTTTTGAGACGAACGGGGAAAGGAGGGAAGGCGATGACGGAGCAGAACGCGCACGACGACGAGCGCGATACGGCGGATCTGGCCACCAACGATGCCGCGGATTTGGCGGCTGGCGACGCGACGGACTTGGTCACCGACGATACGGCAGACCTGGCAATCGATGATACATCGGATTCGGCCGTCGATGATGCGTCGGACCTGGCGGCTGGCGACGCGGCGGACTTGGCTACCGCTGATGCCGCACGCTCTCAGCCGCCCGCTGGGCAGCTGACGCCCGCTGGCCGCGCTGTCAGCCCTTCCCCTAGCCCCCCGCCCACATTCGCTGCAACCGACTGCCCTGCGCGCCGCGCGCGCAGGCTGCGGTGGAAGCCCGGAATCACCCGTCCCATGATGGCGCTTTCGGCCGCATCGTTCGCCCTGATGATTGCGGGCGTCGGCGGTTACGTGTCCGCAATCCCCGCCGTGGTTGCCGGCGACAAGCCCGGCGCGGTGGTGATCCCGCTGGAGTCCGCGCTGTGGCTTGACGGCCAGATGTGCGAGGTCCAGGCTGGCCCTGCGAACTCGACGCGCGCAGTGGGTCCCTTGACGGTCGAAGGGTCGAAGACCGATGCCGCTGCGCCCGATGCCGCGGCTGCTTTGGGCATTGGCTCGAGCTCCGGCATGCTGGGCGTTGCGTCGCTGACCGGGGCATCTGCGGCTTCTTCGGTGGATTCGTCGTTCACCCGTGCTCAGCAGATCGCTGGCGCCTCGGCTGCGTCGGGGTCTGGTTCCGTGTCGGGCCCCGCGGCTTCTGGCGGCTCGTCGCAGGCGGGCTCGGGGTCTGCGGGAAGCGGCTCCGCGTCCGGCTCCGGTTCCGGTTCGGGCAACTCCGGCGGTTCGGGCGGCGCGTCGGGCGACGTGAGTGGTTCGGGATCGGGGTCGGAAGGCGCTGACGGCTCCGGTTCCGCACCTGCGCCTGCCGGCCCCACGGCCGAGCAGGAGGCGGCGGCGTATGCCGTGCTGGTTGACCATCAGGCCCGGGTGAACGATTATGTTGCGCGCGTGAACAACGCTGTCGCCGCGTTCAACAACGACTGCATGAGCACCTCGCGGCCTCTTCGCCAAAGCGATTACAACGAGTGTGCGGCAATCGACAGCCAAACGCTCACCGACTTCCTGCTGCTGCGCAATTCGAACGCGTTCGCGGAGGGCTCGCGTTGGCAGGAGCAGAAGGGCAACCTTCAGCGCGCCTATATCGCGTTGGACCAGTATCTCTCCGTCATTTACGACGCGTGGGGGTTGAACTTGGCATACGAGAACCCGGCGGAAGGGGTTGATCGCTGGATGGAACCCGTTCGCGCTGATCAGGATGCCTCCGGCAACAGCATTGCGGCGGCGCGCCTGAACGAGACGTTAGCGAGTATCAGGCTATGAGCGGGTTTGTGAACAAGGGTGGCGCGCTTGCCTCGTCGGGCGCTGTTCAGGGCATGCGCCTGGTGCGCGTGGCGGATTTCAGCGCGCCGCTTTCGCTTTCCGATGCCGATCGGCCGTCTTACGTGCGTCGTTTCGTCACGTTGTTCGTGTCGCAGGGGCAGGCCCATCGCGGCGGCACGGGCCGTGTGGAGCACGCGCGCAACGCGCAGGGCGAGCACCTGGCGCTCAAGCTGCTTTCGCTTCCGCATCGCCGCGATGGCGAAACCGAGGATGATCATGAGCGCCGCGTGCGCGCCTCGCGTTCCGCGTTCGAACGCGAATACGAGTGCCATATCCTGCTGTCGGGGCTGAAGGGCTTCCCCCGTCTGTATGGCCGGGGCACCGTTGACGGGGTGCCGTGCATCGTCATGGAATGGGTTGAGGGCATCACCTTGGATCGCGTGCGGCGGCAGCTTGCCGTTGACGGTTGCGGCCGCGTGAGCCCGCTGGTGGCGGCGCGCCTGGGCCGCGACCTGTTCGACCTGGTGGCGCGCATGGGGTATGTGGAAGGCGGGTTCGTGCACCGCGACATCAGCCCGCGCAACGTCATGGTGCGCACGTCGCGGCTGTCCTTGGAGCAGCAGGTGGACGAGGGCGTGTTCGATCTGTACCTCATCGACTTCGGGTCGTCGGCCGAATCGGAGTCGCGCTCCACGTCGTTTACCAGCGAGAACGCGGTGTTCCGCGGCGCTACGGCTGATTTCGCGCCGCCCGAGATGCTCAGCGATGACATTCCGGGCCTGGCCGAGTTGCGCAAATCGCCGGCGATTGACGTGTACGCCGCGGCAAGCGTGGTGTACCAGCTGGCGTG
Source organism: Eggerthella sp. AM16-19 (assembly GCF_003474385.1). Taxonomy (NCBI): domain Bacteria; kingdom Bacillati; phylum Actinomycetota; class Coriobacteriia; order Eggerthellales; family Eggerthellaceae; genus Eggerthella; species Eggerthella sp. AM16-19. The sequence goes on along the minus strand of NZ_QUCY01000022.1, from coordinate 37,015 downwards.
CGGGCAGGCCCCTTACGATTTGCATGCGGTTGGGGAAGACGGGGCGCCCGTTTCGCCGTATCGCGCGAAGATGGCCGCTCCTGCGCCGGCTGCGGTGATGGCGCATGCCCGAGCCGGCGAGCTGCTCGAGGCGTTTGCCCGCGAACCCGAGGTGGCGGTTGCGGTGCAACACGCGCAGGACAAGCTGTCCGCGCCGATGGGCGTGTCGGAGGCGGCTGAGGCGCTGTCCTTCGTGGACGAGCAGCTGGGTATCGTGTTGGGTGATTGCCTGGCTCGCGGGCAATCCGATCGCCCCGACGCCGCGGCGGTTCGCGACGCGCTGTCGTCGTTCTCCATCCACTACGCCGATAACGTGGAACGGTCGTTTTGCGGTCGTCCGCTGGTGCCGTGCGTGCCCGGCGGGTTCGCCGCGTCGACGCTTGATGTGGCAAATTCCACGCTGGCCCATGTGCGCATGGCATGCAAGGGCATCGCGGCGGCGGCGTTGGCGGGGGTTGCGGTTTCGGCGGCCGTGCTTGCCAACGGGGCGCAGGCATCGCTTGATGCGGTGGGTTTTGCCTGGTCGGGCGGCCTTCCCGGGGTCGCAGTTGCCGTTGCGGCGCTGTTTCCCGCGTTGGTGGGGCTATCGCTGCGCTTCGGCGGCTCGCGCACCATAGCGGGCTTTTTGCGCGGCACGGCGGGCCTTGCGGTCATGTTCGCCGCGCTGTGGCAGGTGCTTGCCGACATGCGCTTCGAGGAGGCGGCCCAGCAGCACTTGCTTTCCATGGCCTTGGTGGCCGCAGCGGCGGCGGGCTGGTGCATCATAGTGGCCGATTTCGCGTTGAACGTGGCGTTGCCCCAGGTGATTCGCCGTAAGGCGCTGCCGTCGGGGGATTGCGACGGGGCCGACGCGCTTTCGGGCGCGGCAGCGCCGGCTCTTGAGGGCAAAGCCGGGAAGGGTGAAACGCAGAAAGTCTGCGGCTTGCAGGTTGCGGGCGAGTGCGATGGCTGCGAGCCTGGGGTTTCCGCCGATGTGCAAAATCCGGTTAGCGGCACCGACTCGCAACCTGAGTACGAGGTCGATGACTCCGCAGGCGAGGCTTCGGGCGCAAATGCCCGGTTTGCGGGCAAGCGCGATGTGTTGGACGACGACTTGAACGAAGGAGCGTGAGGATGATGGCGACGGAGTTGACGCCGTGCGGCGCCCTGTTCGAGACCATGAAGCGCTATGGCGGCATCAGCCATAAGGACCTGGCGCGCCTGGTGTTGTCCGGCCGTCCGCTTGCCGACGGCAAAAGCCCGCTGTCGCGCTGCGACGACCGCACGTGGGTCTCGCGCTTCATCGTGCATGCCCCCGTGGGCTCGCTGCAAGACCGGTACTTTTGCGATTGGGGCGTGGCAGCCCTTCGCGTTTCGGCACGCCTGCGCTCCCGCGACGGGAAGGGCCTGTCGGCCGAGGAAGCGTTGTCGCTGGTCACGAACCAGGGCGGGGCGCTTATGGAGCAGGCGCTGCGTGAATGCCACCAGGACCTGGCGCTGTATCGCAACGTGCTGGAGCGCCTAGCTCGCGGCGCGGGCTACAGCATGGAGGAGCGCTCCGAGCTGGCCATGGTGCTGTTCGTGGCGGCGGGATGCAGCGCGAACGTGAAGCGCGCGTGCGCCTATGTGCTCGATTACGTGAAGACGGTGCACGGCGGAAGGCTGGAAACCGTTCCCGCCGCCGTCATGGACCAGGGCGAGCAGCCTGGCGCGGCGTCCGCGGACCCGCGCGAGCAAGCGCAGGCGCTGGGCCTTTTGCGCATGGTGGGAGGCCTGGTTTCCGGGGGTTTGCACTGGGTGCAGCCGCTCTCCGACGGCGTGGAGATCGGTGCCCTGGCCCTGGGGCCCGACGACATCAACGACGTGGAGCCCGATGTGTCGGGCCATCATCTGCGCGTCTGGTGCAACGAAGCGGGCCGGTGGTGCGTGCAGGGCCTCGGAAGCTCCAACGGCACCGTGCTGATCAGCGGCGAAGACGGTTCCGAGACGGTGGTGGAACCGGCGCGCGCGGGTGCTTCCGCATGCGCGGAGCCGGTCGAGGTGCACGCCGGCGACGAGCTGGTTCTTGCCGGGTCAACCCGGTTCATGCTCATCGAGGGCATGCCGGAAAGCTGGGAATAATTCCTTATCCCTCCTGTTCGTGGGGGAGCAGCGGGGCTAGGAAGCCCTTGTCCGCGAGCGCGCGGCCGATGGCTTCGAGGGCCTCGTTGCTTGGCGCCGACACCAGGTGATAGTGGTATCCCGAGGTGGCGGTGCTGAGCGGCGAGGATTTCCCGCTTTCGATATCGTTGATGAACCGTTCGATATCCGCCTGGTTGGCGATCTCCAAAGGCGCGGTGATGCGACCGTAGGCGCGATGGCTGATGGACACGTTGTGCACGCGCCCGCCGAGTGCGACGATGGTCTGCAGTTCGTCCCTGGTTTGCTCGACCTCGTGGTGCAGCTTGAACGTGCGGGCTGGCTCGTCAAGGTGCACGGCCGGTTGCTCCGCGGCGTTTTGCGCCATGGTTTGCGTTGCGTTTTGAGCTGCGGTTTGCGCGGCATCAGCCAGCACGTAGCCCTTCGTGGTTGCCACGATGCTTGCGCCCGCCTCGCGCAGCAGCGCGATGTCCTGTACGATGACCTGCCGGCTGACGTTAAGGGTGTTCGCTAGCTGACCGCCGGATACCGGTGCATCGGCTGATCGGAGCGCATCGAGCAGCGATGCGCGTCTGGCCTCGGCTTTTGTCGTCATGACTACTGCTCGCTTTTCCGGTGTATGCCAGTGACCGGTGCGTTGCCGTCAGCGGCTGGGGTGCTATCGGCATTGCCGTCCAGCATGCGCAGGTGCTTCATGGACACGTCCAGGATGGGCGCCGAGTGGGTGAGCGCGCCGCTGGACACGAAGTCGATGCCTAGGTCGGCGATGGCCTGCACGTTGTGCGCATCGATGTTGCCGGAGCACTCGGTCTTCGCGCGCCCGTCGATGAACGCGACGACCGCCGCCATCGCGTCGTGGCCCATGTTATCGAGCATGATGATGTCCGTCCCGGCGGCGATTGCCTCTTCGACCTGCGCGAACGTCTCGCACTCCACCTCGATCTCGCGCACGAACGGGGCGTGGGCGCGCGCTGCCTCGATGGCTTCGCGCACGCCGCCTGCGGCGGCGATGTGGTTGTCCTTCAGCAGCACCCCGTCGGAGAGGTTGTAGCGGTGGTTGCGTCCGCCGCCGCACCTGACGGCCTCCTTCTCGAACACGCGCATGTTCGGCGTGGTTTTGCGCGTATCCACCAGCTGGGTGGTGCTGCCCTCGAGCAGCGCGGCGACGCGGTGCGTGTAGGTGGCGATGCCGCTCATGCGCTGCAGGTAGTTCAGGGCCACGCGCTCGCCCGACAGCAGCACGCGCACGTCGCCGGTTACCGTCGCAAGCGTCTGGCCTGCGCAAACGCCGTCGCCGTCTGCGGCGAAGCGCTGGATGCGGGTTTCGGGGTCAAGGATGGCGAACGTGCGCTCGAACACGTCGAGGCCGCACAGCACGCCGTCGGCCTTCGCGATCAGGTCCACGGCGGCGGGGCGTGCATCGGGCATGATGGAGGCGGTGGAAACGTCCTCGTTGGTGATGTCCTCGGCCAGCGCCTGGCGGATAAGCGGTTCGGCCACGGTTGTCAGCGTGATGGGGTTCATGCGCAAACGACCTCCTTGGAGCTTGCGGTGCAATCGTTGTCGGACGGGGAAAGGGTTTGCGCGCGGGTTTGCGACCTGTTTTGCGTCGTGTTTTGCGCGCAGGTTTGCGAACCGGGTTGCCCAGCGTTTTGTACGCAGGTTTGCGTGCAGGTTTGCGCCGCGGTTTGCGGCTCGCCTTGCGCTGCGCTTTCGCGGGTTTTGCGCTCGGCTTCAGCGCAGAGGCGTTTGTACGCCTGCGCGTCGGCGCCGCAGGGCTGCTCGGGATAGGTTTGCTCGACGGGCGCGTTCGCTCCTAGCTTGCGGCACATATCCCACGCGGCGCGCTGCGCGAACACAAGCGACTCAAGCAGCGAGTTGCTGGCCAGGCGGTTCTTCCCGTGCACGCCGTTGCAGCTGGTCTCGCCCGCGGCGTAGAGCCCCGGCATGTCCGTGGCGCTGTTGCGGTCCACCCGCACGCCGCCCATGAAGTAGTGTTGCGCAGGCACGACGGGGATGGGCTCGCGCGTGATGTCGAACCCCTCCTCCAGGCAACGCTGGTAGATATTCTTGAAGTGTCCCGTGATCTCGTCCTTTGGCATGTTGGCGAAGGAGAGGCGCACGAATTCCGAGCCTTCTGCGGCCATCTGCCGGTATATGGCCGCGCTCACCACGTCGCGCGGTTGCAGCTCGTCGGTGAAGCGCTTCCCGTTAGCGTCGAGCAGCACTGCCCCTTCGCCGCGGCACGATTCCGAGATCAGAAACGCCCGGCCCGGCTGCGTCGAGTACAGGGAGGTGGGGTGGATCTGCACGTAGTCCATGTGCTCGAGGGCGATACCATGGCGCGCGGCAATGGCGCATGCGTCGCCGGTAAGGCTGGGGAAGTTGGTGGAGCGCGGGTACGTGCCGCCGATGCCGCCGCAGGCCCAAAGCGTCTGACTTGCGAAGATACGCAGCTGCGCCCCGTCGGCCGTATGCGCAAGGACGCCGCGGCAACGCGTTTGCGGCTGGCGGCGCTCGCCATCATCCTGCGCGATCAGAATGTCGTCCATGCAGGTGTGCTCCAAGATGTGGACGTTGGGCAACTCGCGCACGCGAACAAGCAGCGTGGAGGTTATCTCGTCGCCGGTGATATCGCCGTGGAAGCAGATGCGCGGACGGCTGTGCGCGCCCTCGCGGGTGTAGCGAAGGTTGCCCGCCTGGTCGCGCTCAAAGCCCACGCCGCGTTTCACCAGGCCGGAGATGATGCTCCGGCTTGCGCGAATCATCAGATCCACGCTCTCGCAGCGATTCTCGTAGTGGCCCGCGCGCAGGGTGTCCTCGAAAAACGGCGCGTAGTCGGCGTCGTCGTGCTGCACGCAGATGCCGCCTTGCGCCAGCATCGAGTCGCATTCGTCCACGGTCGTCTTCGCCAGCATCACCACGGAAAGCGTGGAGGGAAGGTTGAGCGCGCAGTACAAGCCCGCCACGCCGCAGCCGACGATGACCACGTCGCAGGCGATGTCGTGCGCCTCGGTAGCGCCGTCGTACTCCGGTTGTAATCGGTCACCGGTTGACACGCATGCGTCATCGATGTGCGTGCGAACTGTAGCGGAAGCCACCGTTTCCGCAGGTGCAGCACCCATTTCGCCAGCTAATTCGTTCTTTTCGCTCATCTTCGCCGCCTACTTTGCCGCGTACTCCAGCATGCGTTCGAGCGTCAGGCGCGCCGCGGGGGCCAGGCTGTCGCCAACGTGCACCTCGTACGGGGCGGGGTTGCGCAGGCATGCGGCCAGCTTCGGCAGCGTGACCAGGTCCATGTTCTCGCAGCGCGGCGTGGTGGCGGGGAAGTGGAAGCGCTTGCCCGTGCCCTGGGTGCGCAGCTCGAGCTCGCGGATGATGCCGACCACGGTGCACACGATGAACTCCTGCGCGCCCGATGCGGCGGCATGCTCGATCATGCCCTTCGTCGACCCGATATAATCGGCCTCGGCCAGCACGTCGGCCGGGCACTCGGGGTGCGCCATGACCACGGCATCGGGGTGGGCTTCCTCCAAGTCGATGATCTGCTCCACGCTGATGGTCATGTGGCGCGGGCAATAGCCCTTGTTCAGGATGACATGCTTGTCAGGAAGCTGGCTTGCCACGTAGCGGCCCAGGTTCATGTCGGGGATGAACAGGATGTTGCGCTGCGGCAGGTTGCTGCAGATCTTCACGGCGTTCGAGGAGGTCACGCACACGTCGGACCAGGTTTTCGCCTCGGCGGTGGAGTTGACGTAGCACACGACGGCCAGGTCGTCGCCGTATTCTGCGCGCACGCGGTCGATGTCAGGTTTGCTGATCATGTGCGCCATGGGGCAGTCGGCGGCGGGCTCGGGCAAAAGTACGGTTTTGTCCGGATTGAGCAGCTTCGCCGATTCGCCCATGAACTCGACGCCGCACAGCACGATGGTCTGCTGCGGCAGGTCGACGGCCAGTTTCGCCAGGGCGAAGCTGTCGCCGACGTAGTCGGCCGCGGCCTGCACCTCGGACGGCACGTAGTAGTGCGCCAAGATCACGGCGTCGCGCTGCTCTTTTAGCTGCGCGATCTCCTGGGTGAGCGCCGCGATGGGCTCGGCCGTGCCAGACGCTTGCGTGCCTGCGCCGGTTTGCCCTGCGTTGTTTTCGATGACCTGCTCGCTCATGTTCGCTCCATGCTTTCGTGCGGTTCTTTGACGCTGCAGTATGCCGCAAAACTTTACAGCTGACTTGACAGCTGTAAAGTTCCCATCGTTTCTCCATCCTCCGGCTCGCGCGCCGGCTGCGGGCAACGGACTCGTCTGCCGTCAGCTGCGACTTCGCCAGGCGTATCCGGCGGCCGGTCCACGCGTCAATCGCCGGCTTTCGCGCGCCAGCCGTACACGTGCCCGCACCCGCCGCCCGCGGAGCGCCTTCACCGTTTGCCCTTAAATCCCGTATCGCCGGTAGGTTCAACATGCGAAAGGCCCATACTAGACTGGTGCGGAACGCGCTTGCGCTCCGCGTTCGGCGCCAACCCGCGAATCGCGGGCGCGCTGCATCCATTCGTCAACCCAAGGAGGTTCAGCATGGCTCGCGTGTACAATTTCTCGGCTGGTCCGGCAGTGCTCCCCGAGGAGGTGCTGTCCTCCGCCGCCGCGGAAATGCTCGATTATCAGGGCACCGGCATGTCCGTGATGGAGATGTCGCACCGCTCCGCCGCGTTCAAGGGCATCATCGAGACCGCCGAGCAGGACATCCGCGACCTCATGAACATCCCCGACAACTACCGCGTGCTGTTCCTGCAGGGCGGCGCCACGCAGCAGTTCGCGGCCATCCCCATGAACCTCATGCAGAACAAGGTTGCCGACTACATCGTGTCGGGCAACTGGTCGAAGAAGGCCTTCAAGGAGGCCAAGCTCTACGGCGACGCTCGCTGCATCGCCAGCTCCGAGGATGAGAACTTCACCTACGTGCCCGACGTCGACGGCCTCACGTTCAGCCCCGACGCCGATTACGTCTACATCTGCCAGAACGAGACCGTCTACGGCAACCGCTACACCAAGCTGCCCGAAACCGGCGACATCCCGCTGGTCTCCGACGTTTCCAGCATGTTCCTTTCCGAGCCCATGGACGTGTCGAAGTACGGCCTGATCTACGGTGGCGTGCAGAAGAACGTCGGCCCGGCCGGCGTGGTCATCGTCATCGTGCGCGACGACCTGATTCGCGAGGACGTGCTGCCGTTCACGCCCACCATCATGCGCTACAAGACGCAGGCCGACGCCGGCAGCCTGTCCAACACCCCGCCGTGCTACGGCATCTACATGTGCGGCAAGGTGTTCCAGTGGCTCAAGGGCCTGGGCGGTCTTGAGGCCATGCAGAAGCTCAACGAGGAGAAGGCCACCATCCTCTACGACTACCTGGATCAGTCCAACCTGTTCAGCGGCACGGCGAAGAAGGAGTTCCGCTCGCTCATGAATGTGCCGTTCGTCACGGGCAACCCCGAGCTGGACGCCAAGTTCATCGCCGAGGCGAAGGCCGCGGGCATCGAGAACATCAAGGGCCACCGCAGCGTCGGCGGCATGCGCGCCAGCATCTACAACGCCATGCCCAAGGCCGGCGTCGAGGCGCTGGTCCAGTTCATGGACAAGTTCGAGCGTGAGAACGCATAAGTTCGCGATAGACGATAGCGCTTTCCAGCAGGCGGGCGGCCACCAAGGTCGCCCGCCCGCTTTGCGTTCGTCCGGTGGACACGTGTTGTGCGTTGCGATTGCGTGCGAGCTGCGTAGTTGCACGGTGCTGCGTCTATCGAGTTTGCTTGTGCTTATTGGCGTTACGAATGGGTTTCAGGTCGGTTATCGGTTTCGCATTGGCGTTTGTGGCGTTATAATAATGCGATTATGACTACACAGCTTCCTTATCTCATCTGCTCGATTTTGAGCTTCGTTCCCGCCATCGTGTTGCACGAGATGGCGCACGGCTTTGCTGCCTGGAAACTAGGCGACCCCACCGCCAAGCGCGCAGGGCGCCTGTCGTTCAACCCACTTGCGCATATCGACCCGTTCGGCACCGTTATCATGCCGTTTCTGCTCATGGCTATGAACATGCCCGTGTTCGGCTATGCCAAGCCGGTGCCATACAACCCCGCATACTTCAAGGACCCGCGCAAGGGCGACTTGATCGTGGGTTTGGCCGGTCCTGCCGCCAATCTGCTGCTCGCCGTGCTGGCGGGCGTGGTCGCGTGGGTTCTCTACGGGTTCGCCCCCGTTGCGCAGTGGGTGGTGCAGAGCCAGGCGTTCTTCTATTTCTACCTGATGTTCCTGCCCATGTTCGCGCTGATCAACCTGTACCTTATGTTCTTCAACCTGCTGCCCATCCCGCCGCTGGACGGCAGCTCCATCTTCGCGTTCTTCATGCCTGTGAAGTGGTTGCCGAAGTACTACAAGGTGCAGCAGTACGCGTTCCCGATCTTCATGATCGTGGCTATTTTGCTGCCGTATATCATCCACGTGAACGTGTTCGGCATCTACCTGGACGTCACCGCCGGCAATCTGGGCAACCTGCTGTTCCCCTTCACCATTTCGTAGGGGCGGCGGGGCATCGTGTCGTATCGCGTTCGCACCGACAGCTTCGAGGGGCCGTTCGATCTGCTGTTGTACCTGGTCAGCCGTCAGAAGGTTGACATCGGCGCCATCAATATCACGCAGATCGCCGACCAGTACCTGGCCGAAGTGGGCCGCATGCAGAATCTCGACTTGGACGTCGCCAGCGATTTCCTGCTGGTTGCCAGCACGCTGCTGGAGATCAAGGCGCAAAGCCTGCTGCCGCGCGAGCATATCGAGGTGGAGGACGACATTGCCGAGCTGGCGCCCTCCGAGGCGCGCGACATGCTGGTGGAGCGTCTGCTGGAATATAAACAGTACAAGAACGCCGCTGCGGCGCTGCATGCGCGGTTCGTCGCCGAGGGCCGTATGCATCCGCGCCCGTTCGGACCTGAAGCGTGCTTTCTAAATCTCATGCCCGACTTCTTGCGTGACGTGTCGCTGGACTCTCTTGCGCTGCTTGCCGCTCGTGCGCTGGCGCGGCGCGAGGTATTTTTGCTGGAAAGCGAGCACATCGCTGCGAAGCCCATCCCGGTGGAGGTGCACGTGCGCGCCATCCATCAGCGCATCCGCAACCTCAAACAGCTGCGCTTCTCGCAGTTGATCGCCAAGGATGCCCCCACGCCGCTGGTGGTGGTCACGTTTTTGGCGGTGCTCGAGCTGTACAAGCGTTCCATGGTGCGCGTGGAGCAAAGCCGGCTGTTCGGCGACATCGACATCGAGTACATCGAGGGCTCGGGCGAGCTTTTGCTGGATGGCGACGACGCGCTGACGTCGGTTGGGGAGGAATAGATGTTCGAGGGACTTGATCAGGCGCAGCTGAGCGGCGCCATAGAGGCCATGCTGTTCGTCACCGACGAACCGGTCGGCGTCATCGAGCTTGCCGACATGCTGGAGGCCGACCCGAAGCTGGTCGAGCAGGCGTTGGTGGACCTGCGCGAGAAGCTGGAGCGCGAGCAGCGCGGCATCCAGCTGCGCGAGGTGGCCGGCGGCTGGCGGCTGTACACGCACCCGGCGTACCATGACCTGGTGGAGAAGTACGTGCTGTCGTGGGACACGCGCAAACTCTCGCAGGCGGCCATGGAAACGCTCGCCATTGTTGCCTATTTGCAGCCCTGCACGCGCGCCGGTGTTGCCAGCGTTCGCGGCGTGAACTCCGACAGCTCCATAAACTCCCTGGTGGAGAAGGGGTTAATCCGAGAAGCGGGCCAGGCTGACGCGCCGGGCAACCCCACGCTGTACGCTACCACGCGCGGCTTTCTGGAGAAGTTCGGGCTGCGCTCGGTGCGCGATCTTCCCGATTTGGACGAGTTTGCGCCCGATGACGCCACGCGCCAGCTCATCCGCGAGCGTCTGAGCGCGGGCGGGCAGGAGGCGCGTGTGGCGCCCGAGGCGCAGATGTCGGATGGGGGAGCCGCCGATCCGCTCGACGGCCTGCAGTTCGATTTCGAGGACGAAGGCGCCGGCGTTGCGTTGACCTCGCAGCAGCGTGTTGGCGGCGCGGGTGGTGCCGGCGGCGAGGCTCGTGCGCCTCGGCAGGCGGCGTCGGAGCGCGTCGCGGCGGACGACCAGCTGCCGCTTTCCGCTGACGACCCGAATCGCGACGCATTGGGCTCGCAGGCCGCGTTCCCGGCCGGTGACGGTCCGGCGAGCAATGCCGCGCAGCAGATGCTCGCCGATGCTATGGCGCAAAGCTTCGGGCTGGTGGAGAAGATCGACTTCGACAACCTGAGATTCGAAACCGACGACGAGTAACCGGTTCCCGGCAAACCTCGACCGACCTGTGATGGGAGAATCATGATCAGGCAACTCAAACCCAACCAAACGCAGCCTGAGGAGCGCCTTGTGCCCATGCGCCTGCAGAAGTTCCTGGCGCGCGCCGGCGCGGCAAGCCGTCGCGGGTCGGAGAATCTCATGACGGCCGGGCGCGTGACGGTGAACGGCCAGGTGGTTACCGAGCTGGGAAGCAAGGTGGACCCGCTTGTGGACCAGGTGGCGGTCGACGGCGTGCCCGTGCGCTTGGAGGGCGGCCCCGTCACCATCATGCTGCACAAACCCGCCGGTTACGTGACCACCATGTCCGACCCGCAGGGTCGTCCTACGGTGGCCGAGCTCGTGCCCACCGATCGCTTCCCGGGGCTGTTCCCCATCGGGCGCTTGGACTTCGACACCACGGGGCTTTTGCTGTTCAGCACCGACGGCGAGCTGGGCAACGGCCTTCTGCACCCGCGTCATCACGTGGAGAAGCGCTATCTGGCGCTGGTCAACGGCAAGCCCACGCCCGAGCAGCTGGCCCAGCTTGAGCAGGGCATCCAGCTTGACGACGGCATGACCGCGCCCGCGAAGGCCGCGCTGGTGGAAGGCGCAGAAGCGAAGCGCGCGCTGTCCATGCTGGAGGTTCCGCCTGCCGTGCCCGACCACGAACCTAACGGCAGCGTGCCCAGCCCGCAACGCGCCGCCATCCTGCGCAAGCGCTCCCAGCAGCGCGCTGTGGTGCGCGTGGTGCTGCGAGAGGGAAGGAAACGCCAGGTCAAGCGCATGCTATCGGCCATCAAACACGGCGTTTTGGCGCTGCACCGCGACAGCTTCGGCCCCATCGAGCTGGGCGACCTGCCCCGCGGCCAGTGGCGCGAGCTTACCCCCGAAGAGGTGGCGGCGCTGCACGCGTCTATTAAGTAGGAGAGTGCGAGCCGTCCAGGGACGTCGAAGGGGGACGCCGGGGCGAACGGGGGGTGAACAGGGGACGGAGGTGCGTTCACGAGGGCTCTTTGGGAAGTGAAAGGGCAACCGTGAACGTACCCCCGTCTCGCGTTCATGTTCCCCTCGTGCTTGCGCGGAGGCGGTGGGATGTGCGCCGCCGGGAAACGGCTATAATGGTCACCCGGGTAAACAGCTGGTGTTTGCGAACTCGGCGTTTCGCCTTGTCGCGGGCCTTCTTCGACCTGCGCGGCGGTTTCACGCTTGCCGATGCGATGCCGGCTTGCCCGCAACGTCCTACCCTAGATCGGATCCGGAAGGTCTGCATCGCCTTATGGCACAAACAATCGATCAAGCGAAAACCGGCGGTTTCGAAAACGTAGCCGTCATCGGCTTCGGCCTCATCGGCGCCAGCTTCGCCGCCGCATTGCGCGCGGCAAACCCGTCGGCGCAGGTCATGGCCGTCGACACCGACCTGGCCACCCGCGTCGAGGCCGTCAACAGAGGCTGGGCCACCGCTACCGCCGCCCCCGATGCCGCGGAGTTCCGCGCGTTCATCGAAGACGGCTGCGACCTGGTGGTTTTGGCCACGCCCGTCAGCGTGGTGGAAGGCTATTTGAAAGACCTGGGCGAGTGGGGCTATCGAGGCATCATCACCGATACCGCATCCACGAAAAGCCGCATCATCGAAATGGCCGCGCACACGCTTCCGTATCCGCAGAACTTCGTTCCCGGACACCCTATGGCCGGCTCCGAGAAGAACGGTATCGTGGGCGCTCGCGCCGACCTGTTCAAGGGCGCGTACTGGATCTTGTGCCCCGACGCCGATACGCCCGCCGAGCACTTCACGCGCCTGCACGAGCTGATCACCGGCATCGGCGCGCGCGTCATCAGCCTGCCGCGCGAACAGCATGACGCGGCGGTGGCCGTGGTCAGCCACGTGCCGCATTTCACCGCCAGCTCCCTTGTGCAGCTTGCCGTGCGTCACGCCAAGGGCCAGGATTCGCTTATGCGCCTGGCAGCGGGCGGGTTCAAGGATTCCACGCGCATCGCGGCTGGCTCACCCGAGCTGTGGTGCGGTATCGCTTTCGACAACAAAGATGCGCTTTTGGGTGGTTTGCGCGAGATGCAGGGCATCATCGGGCAGTTCGCCGACGCGCTTGAAGCGGGCGATCGCGCAACGCTGACCAGCCTGCTTGCCGAGGCAGCCGATGCCCGCCGCGCACTGCCGGCCGCATGGCTGCCGTGCACCGAGCGGCTGCTGGAGGTTCGCATCCCCATGGAGGACCGTCCCGGCGTGGTGGCAGAGGTCACCACCATCACCAGCAAGGTGGGGTGCAACATCCAGTCCATCGAGATCGACCACGTCACCGAGGATTCGGCCGTGCTCTCGCTCGTGCTCACCGACGAAGGTGACATCGGCAAGCTGTCGGCGCACCTTATCAATGCCGGTTTCTCCGTTTCGTTCAGCCCGCTAGCGCCTAAGGAGCACACCCATGTCGGATAACGTCACCGTCATCAAACCGTTGGAAAACCCCATGCACGGTTCCACGCGTGTGCCGGGCGACAAATCCATCAGCCACCGCGCCGTGCTGTTCTCCGCTATGGCGGAGGGCACTTCGCGCGTGTCCGGCGTGCTGGATTCCGCCGACGTGCGCAGCTCCATCGGGGCCGTGCGCGCGCTTGGCGCCCAGGTCAGCCTGGAGAAGCAGGCCGACGGAAGCCTTGCCGGCGGCATCACCGGCTGGGGCGCCGCCGGTCCCAGCCAGCCCGCCGAGCCCGTGGATTGCGGCAACTCCGGCACCACGGTGCGCCTGCTCATGGGCATTCTGGCGCCGTGGGATATCCAGGTCACGCTCACGGGCGATTCCTCGTTGTGCAAGCGTCCGATGCGCCGTATCACCGCGCCGCTCATGAAGATGGGCGCACGCTTCCTTCCCGAAGGCCGCGAGACGCTGCCCATCACCGTCCACGGCGGCGGGCTGCGCCCCCTCACCTACGATGCCCCCATGGCATCGGCCCAGCTCAAGACAGCAGTGCTGCTTGCCGGCATGTACGCCTTGGGAACCACCACGGTCAACGAGCCGGCGCCGAGCCGCAACCACACCGAGCTCATGCTGCCCGAATACGGCGTGGCCACCACGGCCGGCGCCTGCACGGCCAGCGTGACCGGTCCCGCCCAGCCCCAGGCGGGCGAGGTGCTCGTGCCGGGCGACCCGTCTTCGGCGGCGTTCCTTGCATGCGCGGCGGTTTTGCGCCCCGAAAGCTCGATCCAAATCGAAGACGTCAGCCTGAACACGGCCCGCATCGGCTTCGTGCGCACGCTCGAGCGCATGGGCGCCCAGGTCAGCGTCGCGCACACGGGTGCGGCGGGAAAGGAACCTTACGGCATCATTGAGGCCTGCTATACGCCCGACCTGCGCGGTTGCGAGGTGCCTGCCGACAAGATCGCCGGCATTATCGACGAGATCCCCGTGCTGGCGCTGGTGGCGGCGCACGCGCATGGAATCACCGTGTTCCGTCAAGTGGGGGAGCTTCGTGTGAAAGAAACTGACCGTCTTGCCGCTATAATGGACGGTCTGGCAAAGCTGGGCGTGGATACATGGTGCGAAGGCGACGACCTTTGCATCGAGGGTCAGCCCGGCCTGCAGGTTCCCGAGGGGCTCGAGTTCGATTCGCTCGGCGACCATCGCCTTGCCATGACCTGGTCGCTCGTCGGCCTGACCGGCAAGGTCCCCGTGAACATCAAGGATTTCGAGGCCGTGTGCGTCAGCTATCCCGGCTTCTTGGACGATATCGAAAGGCTTGCACGATGATCATCGCTATCGACGGCCCGAGCGGCGCCGGCAAATCGACCGTTTCGAAGGCGGTCGCGCGCCGTTTGGGCTTCTCGTGCCTGGACACGGGCGCCATGTACCGCTCCATCGCCTGGCAGGCGCTGCAAGACGGCGTTTCGCTGGAAGATGGCGAAGCGCTCGGCCGCATCGCCGACATGCACGAGATCGGGTTCTCCCATGAGTCGGGCGATCCGCTGCCACGCCGCGTCTCCATTTCCGGCGTGGACGTGACCGATGCCATCCGCACCGCCGAGATTGACCGCTCCGTCAGCGCCGTGGCCGCCGCGCCCGCCGTTCGCCAGGCGCTTGTGGCCCAGCAGCAGCGCATCGGCCGCGCGGGCAATTACGTGGTGGAAGGCCGCGACATCGGCACGGCGGTGTTCCCCGAGGCCGAGTTGAAGGTGTTTTTGACCGCCAGTGCCGCCGAGCGCGCCCATCGCCGCGTGGCGCAAAACGAGCGCCGCGGCGTGGGAAGCACCGATTACGCCGAGGTGCTCGCCGATATCGAGCGCCGCGACGCCATCGATTCCTCGCGCGATACGAGCCCGCTCAAGCCGGCGTCCGATGCCGTGCAGATGGATTCCACCGGCCGCACGATCGAGCAGGTCATCGAGCGTATCTGCGCGCTGGCCCAGGAGAAGGGCGTGCGCGTATGAGCCTGTTTCTGAGATACGAGGACATGTGGGACCGCGCGCTCGGAGGCACCACCGACGAGAAGCAGATCCCGCATTGGTTCGCGAACTTCGCCTATGTGCTGATCGGCTTCGTGTTCAAGGTGCTGTTCCGCTATCGCGTGGACGGGCGCGAGAACCTTCGCGCGTTCAAGGACCGCTGCGGTGCGGTGGTGGTTTCCAACCACACGTCGTTTCTGGACGTGGTGCTCATGTACGTGGCAGCGCGCCCGAGCCAGTTCGTGCGCCTGATGGGCCGCGACTCGCTGTTCGGCAACGCCCACGGCTTGGCGGGGCAGATTCTCTCGCGCGTGGGCGCGTTCCCCATCAAGCGCGATTCGGCCGACCGCACCGCCATCAAGCGCGCGGCGCACATGCTGAAGGGAAATCAGCTGGTGGGCATCCTGCCGGAGGGCACGCGCCGTGGCAAGGGCAGCAAAACGCCCGAAATCCACTCCGGTGCGGCATTCATCGCGAAGATGGGTAAGGCGCCCATCCTGCCCATGTGCGTGCGCGAGGCGGAGAACGTCAAGCGCAAAGGCGAGCACATCCGCTTCCCGAAGATTTCGGTGGAGTACGGAAAGCCCCTGGTGGTAAGCGATTTCGACTTCCTGCCGAAGGAAGATCGCTTGGACGGGTGCTCGTGGTACGCCATGCGCGAGGTGTTCGCGCTGCATCAGCGCGTGCCGCGTGAGCAGGTGGATATGGTCGCGCTGTTCCCCGACGGCCGCGACTTCACGGAGGCGTTCGCCTCCCATCCCATTCCCGAGCACACTCCTGCCGAGGCCATCGAGCTGACCCGCCCCACGAAGAAGGCGCAGGCCGAGCAGTAGCAGGTTTTGAGGGGAAGGGGCCGCGAGAGCGGCCCCTTGCGCTATCGTGCGTGGCGCAAAGGCCGGAGGGCGTGAGTCGCAAAACGCTTTCTGCATTCGTAAGCCCGCAGCCGCAATCTGCAAGCCGCAAACTGCGAGCGTCAAACCGCGAACCTCAACCTTTACCCATATGAAAGGACCGGACATGGAAGTCATCCGCAGCAAGAACGCAGGCGCATGCTACGGCGTGCAACGAGCCCTTGACCTGGCCCTGAAAGCCAGCGAGGGCGATGGCAGCGCGTTCACGTTGGGGCCGCTCATCCACAACCCCCAGGTGGTGGCGAACCTTGAGGCGCGCGGTGTGCTGGCCGTCAAGGAACCTGAGCAGGCAACGCACGGCGCCATCATCATCCGCAGCCATGGCGTCACCCCGGCCGTGCGCCGCTCGGTGGAGGCGCGCGGGCTTCCCGTGATCGATGCCACGTGCCCGCATGTCGCCCGTGCGCAAAAGGCCGCCGCCACGCTTGCCGAGGAGTGCGGCTACGTGGTTGTTGTGGGCGAGGAAGGCCATCCCGAGGTGGAGGGCCTGGTGGCTTACGCCCACGAGGCCGGTGCGCAGGTGCACGTGGCGGAAACGGCCGCCGACCTGCCCGGTGACCTGCCTGAGCACGTGGGCGTGGTCGTGCAGACCACGCAAACCCGCGATGCGCTCGA
This sequence comes from Eggerthella sp. AM16-19, assembly GCF_003474385.1. Taxonomy (NCBI): domain Bacteria; kingdom Bacillati; phylum Actinomycetota; class Coriobacteriia; order Eggerthellales; family Eggerthellaceae; genus Eggerthella; species Eggerthella sp. AM16-19. The sequence goes on along the minus strand of NZ_QUCY01000022.1, from coordinate 20,549 downwards.
CGACGTGCTCGAGGGCATTCGCGCCCAAGGCGTTGCCGCGCAGGTCAAGGACACGGTGTGCACGGCCACGCGCCAGCGCCAGCAGGCTGCTGCGGAGCTTGCCGGGCAGGTGGACGCCATCGTGGTCATTGGGGGGCGCAATTCGGCCAATACCACGCATCTGGCCGAGATCTGCGCTGCGGAATGCCCGCGCACGTACCACATCGAGTCGGCCGCCGAGCTTGATCCCGCGTGGTTCGTGGGCTGCTCCTCCGTGGGCGTCACGGCAGGCGCCAGCACTCCCGACGACCAGATCGACGAAGTGGTGCAGCGTTTGGAGCGCATGTAGCGATCCTTATCATGCGGGTGGGCCTACACTCGCATTTCCCTGTCCGCCGTCATGGCGCTGCATTTCCTATATATCCCCATGTGAACCGTCCCCGTCTGCACGTGCTTCGGCATGTGAGGGCGGGGACGGTTTTGTGCACGGACGGTGGAGAAACGGCCCGATTTGTTGCACAACAAATCCCGCGAAAACCGGGTTAGCCTTGAAGCATGAACGAAGCCGTCCGGCGCCGCAAAAGAGCCGGCGCGCGAACGCGATGCGGAGGTTGCCACCATGTGCAGGATATTGTTCGTCGAAGATGCCGTGCCCGAGCCTGAGGCGCTGCGCGTGCTCATCGAGCAGCATCCCTGCGCCGGCGCGATCCAGTTGGAGAGCTGCGCGTTTTCTCAGGTGAGCGAGCGCGTCTCCCAAGGTCCGCGCATCGATGCGCTGTTCGCTCCCGTGGATGCCCCCGACGCCTTCCCGGCGTGTGCCTCCGATGAACGCGCCGGCATCGCGCTGGTGCGCGAGCTGCAAGATCGCGGCATCCTTCCGTTGACCGTGTACTGCACCACGCGCGCCGCCTACACCTCGGCGGTCTACGGCACCGACCATCAGTATCTGCTGCTGGCGCCGTATTCGCCTACGGAGGCGCGCAACGCCTTGGACAAGGTGTTCGGCTTGCTCGGCCATCGCGCGGCAAGCCCGCTTGCGTTGCGCAGCGCCGGGACCGTGCACATCGTGGACCCCGCCGACGTGGTGTACGTGAAAAGTATCGGGCGAAAAGTGCTGGTCAGGCTTTCGGATACTCGCGTGCTGGAATCGTATGCGGCGCTGGTCGAGCTTGAGCAGCAGCTGCCCGGCAGCTTCGTGCGCTGCCACAAAAGCTACCTGGCGAACATGGAGCACGTGATCCAAGCCTCTGCCGATGGGCTGGTCATGGACTGCGACGAGGCGGTGCCCATCAGCCAGCGCCAGTACCGCACCGTCCGCGACGCCCTCAGGTCGTTCTCCGCATCGTAGGTCCTCATCCCCAGTTGCGCTGTTTTTCCGCGCCGTGTTCTCGCCGTGCGCCTTGGCGGGTGCGGCATGCTAGCATAATATGCTGCGAAAAATCGACGGCATATGGGCAAGCGGAAGCGGAAAGGCGGTGTTGACGTGGGCATTTATCCTCCTCAGGACGTGGCGAAGCAGGCTGCGCAGTCCGCAGGCCGCCGCAAGCGCCGTGCTCCCGAGCCTCCGAAGGCCGTCATCGAATCCGTGCTGCCCGAAAGCCCTGCTGACGACGCGGGCTTCACCCCGGGCTGCATCATCACCAGCGTGGACGGCCAGCCCGTGCGCGACATGATCGACTGGCGCTGGCTTACCGCCGACGACGTGATCACCCTCGGATACATCGACACCGACGGTGATTCCGGTGAGGTGAAACTTGAGCGCTACGAAGGCGAGGAGTGGGGCTTCGAGTTTTCGGGCGTTGTGTTCGACGGCGTCAAGCTGTGCCGCAACGCCTGCATCTTCTGCTTCATGCGCCAGCTGCCCGACGACATGCGCCCGTCGCTCACGCTGCGTGACGACGACTTCCGCCTCAGCTTCCTGTCCGGAACGTTCGTCACGTTCACCAACTTGTCTGCCGAGGACGAGGCACGCATCATCGAGCAGCACATCAGCCCGCTGCGCGTTTCCCTGCACGCGTCCAACCCCGAGGTTCGCCGGCACATCATCGGCAGGCATGCCCAGCACGGCATCGACGTGATGGACCGCCTGCTTGCCGCCGGCATCGAGTTCCACGCCCAGATCGTGCTCATGCCCGACGAGAACGACGGCGACGCGCTGCGCGAGACGCTCGACTGGGCGTATGCGCGCCCGGGCATCCTGGACATCTGCATCGTGCCGCTGGGCTTCACCAAACACCAGACGTGCTTCACGAAAAGCTTCAACGACCCGGTGGCCGCCCGCGCCGCCATGGATACCATCGTGCCTGCTCAGCAGCGCGCCCTTGCCGAACGCGGCCACCTGTGGGCCTTCGCCGCCGACGAGTTCTACTGCAACGCCTACGGCGACGAGCTGCTGGAGAACCTCCCGCCCACCGAGCACTACGGCGACTTCGGCATGTTCGAGGACGGCGTGGGCATCATCCGCTCGTTCGTGGACGATTGGGAAGCAGCGGAAGAGGCCGGGCTTGACGCGCAAGCCGCGCAGGCGCTGCAGCAGGCGGGCATGCGCGTGCGCTACATCGCCGGCATGGCCACGCCGCATTTCTTCCGCCCGCTGTTCTCGCGCGGCCCGCTTGCCGGGGTGGTTGAGCCGCTGTTCGTGGAGAACCGCTTCTTCGGCGGGAACGTCGACGTCACGGGGCTGTTGTGCAGCTGCGACATCGCCGACGCCATCCGCGCCGACGCCGCCGAGCACCCGGGCTGGACGTACGTGGTCCCCAAGGTCATCTTCAACGACGACGGCGTCACGCTCGATGACGCAACGTTGGAGGATATGGGGAAGGCGGCGGGCGTGCCCGTGAGCGTGGTATCCTGTAACGCGACTGGGTTCTTGCCGGAACTCGTCGAACTGGCGCGCGCATAGCGGCGCCGCAAACGTAGTATTTTCCTCAACCGAAAAGGATTTGATATGGCTCTGCCCATTGTGGCGGTTGTTGGACGGCCGAACGTCGGCAAGTCCACCTTCGTTAACCGCATCGCCCAGGCCGACGAGGCCATCGTGCACGAGATGCGCGGCGTCACCCGCGACCGTTCGTACCACATCGCCGACTGGAACGGCGTGCCGTTCAAGCTCATCGACACGGGCGGCATCGAGATGGGCGACGACGACGCGTTCCAAAGCTCCATTCGCACGCAGGCGTTCGCCGGCGTGAACGAGGCCGACGTCATCGTCTTCATCGTCGACGGCCGCACCGGCATCAACGCCGACGACGAGGAGGTGGCGCGCGTGCTGCGCAAGACCTCCAAGCCGGTGTATCTGGTGGTGAACAAGATGGACAACCCCGACACCATGGACCAGGTTTGGGAGTTCTACCAGCTGGGCCTGGGCGATCCGTGGTCGGTCTCCTCGCTGCACGGCAACGGCACGGGCGACCTGCTCGATGCCGTGGTCGAGGACCTGAAGAAGGTCGAGACGGCCGACGACGAGGAAGAGGACGGCGGTATCAACATCGCCATCATCGGCCGCCCCAACGCCGGCAAGTCCTCGCTGACCAACCGTCTGACCTCGGATGATCGTTCCATCGTGTCCAACGTTGCCGGCACCACGCGCGATGCCATCGACACCGTCATCGAGCACGACGGCCAGCGCTACACCATCGTCGACACCGCTGGTCTGCGCCAGAAGAGCAAGATCGACGAGGACGTGGAGTACTACGGCTTCGTGCGCGCCATGCGCGCCATCGACCGCGCCGACGTGGCGATCCTGGTCATCGACGGCTCCATCGGCCTGACCGACCAGGACCAGCGCGTGGCCGGCTTCGCCGCCGACCGCCAGTGCGCCATGGTCATCGTGCTGAACAAGTGGGACCTGGTGGAGGGCCCCGACGCCAAGGCCGAGGTTCGCGAGAAGATCACCGACCGCATGACCTTCGTGGGCTATGCCCCCGTTGTGGCCACCTGCGCGCTCACGGGCAAATCCGTCCATCGCATCTGGGAAGCCGTTGACGTTGCGTACGAGAACTTCTGCAAGAGCATTCCCACCAACCAGCTCAACGTCTGGCTGGGCGAGATTCGCGAGGGCGGCCACACCGTTTCGAAGGGCAAGGCCATCCTGCGCATGAAGTACGTCACCCAAACGGCAACGTGCCCGCCGCAGTTCACGTTCTTCGTGAACCGCCCCGACCTGGTCAACGACAACTACGAGCGCTTCCTAGAGAATCGTCTGCGAAAGTCGTTTGACCTGACGGGCACGCCCATCCGCATGAAGTTTAAGAAAAAAGATTAGGGAAGATCCGCTGTGGAACTGCTGGGAGCATTAGGGGTTTTCGTCGTCTCTTTCCTGTTGGGGTCCATCCCTTGGGGCGTCATCATTTCGAAGGTGTTCTATCACACCGACATCCGCGAGCACGGCTCGGGCAACATCGGCACCACCAACGCCATGCGCACCATGGGCAAGGTGGGCGGCAGCGCCGTGTTCGTGTTGGATTTCGGCAAGGGCATCGCATCGGGCCTGATTGCAGCTGCGGCTGCTGTCATGTTCGGCGGCGGCATGTCGCTGTCGGGCCATGTGATCGGCTACGACGACTTCGTCACGGTGGCCTTCTTGGGCTGCGTATGGGGGCACATTTTCAGCCCCTGGCTGGGATTCAGGGGCGGTAAGGGCATCGCCGTGGCCGTGGGCTGCCTGTTCGTGACGTTTGGCTGGCAGGGCGCGTGCCTTGAGCTGGCCATCTTCGCCGTGCTGGTGCTTGCCACCAAGTACGTGTCGGTGGGTTCCATCGCCGCCGCGGGGGCGTGCCCGCTGTTCGCCGCGTACTACTTCTTGTATGCCACGTTCGCGCCCGCAGCGTGGGTGTGCACCACGGTTGCCGCGCTGACGGTGGTTTGGGCGCATCGCGGTAACATCGAGCGCCTGCGCGCAGGCAACGAGCGCCGTATCGGGCAAAAGGATAAGGAAGCGTAAGAAAGTGGACGACGACATGAAGGTTGCAGTCATCGGCGCCGGTTCGTGGGGAACCGCGTTGGCGCAGACGCTGGCCCTCAATGGGCATAACGTAAGCCTGTGGGCGCGCAAGGATTCGGTGGTGCACGGTATCAACCACGAGCACGTCAACCCGCGCTACCTTTCGGATGCGAAGCTGTCCAACAACATCGTGGCCACCACCTCGTACCGTGACGCGCTGCATCGCGCGAAGGCCGCCGTCATCGTGACGCCCTCGAACCTGTTGCGTGGTGTGGCGCGCGTGCTGTCCGATGTGGTGGACGATCAGTTCCCGATCATCATCTGCTCGAAGGGCGTGGAGGCCGAAAGCGGCTACTTGCCCGTGGGCGTGTTCGAATCCGAGTTGGGCAACAGGGATCGTCTGGCGGTGCTTTCGGGCCCCAACCATGCCGAGGAGGTCATCAAGGCCAAGCCGGCGGGCACCGTGATCGCGTCGTCGGGTCAGGATACGGCGGTGCTGTTCCGCGACCTGTTCGCCTCGCCGACGTTCCGCACCTACACCAGCGACGACGTCACGGGCGTGGAGTTGTGCGCCGCGTTCAAGAACGTCATCGCCATTGCCGTGGGCGTGGCGTATGGCTTGGGCTATGGCGACAACACGGCAGCCATGCTCATGACGCGCGGCTTGGCCGAGATGAGCCGCCTGACGGTGAAGTGCGGCGGGCAGGCCATCACGTGCATGGGCCTGGCCGGTGCGGGTGACTTGATCGCCACGTGCACCTCCGAGCATTCGCGCAACCGTTCGTTCGGCGTGGAGCTGGCGCAGGGTGGCACGCTTGATGGGTATCGTGAGCGTACGCATATGGTGGTGGAAGGCGCGCTGGCGTGCAAAACGATGAAGACGCTGTCGGACGCCTACGATGTCGAGCTGCCCATCACCGACGTGGTGCGTAGCGTGGTGTGGGAAGGCGCCGACCCGAAAGCGGCAGCAAAGGACCTGTTCGCAAGGCCCTTAACGACGGAGTTTTACGGACTGTAGGATTGACCTGGGAAAACAGAAGACGCCAAGCCTGGATGCGGCTTGGCGTCTTTTTTGTTGCCGAGCTTGTGGGTGACGGTGAGCTTGCAACCATATCATGAGAAGGTCGATGCTACGGTTTTGCGCTTTTCGCCGTTGCGGTGGCAACAAGCAGGCAAAGGAGCGCATTGAGAGCGAATGCGAGCAGCTGCATGCCGTTTGCCAACGAGGACAGGCTGCATCTTGCGCCGATGACGCCTGCAAGCATGGTCAGCGGGTACAAGAAAGCGCAACTTGAGGGCAAGATGATGCTTGCTGCACACCCTTGCCGAGCATTCGTCGCCAGGCATCCAAGTGCCGCCAATACGGTGGTGCAAGCGAACGGCATGCCCATTTCAATGGGTCTCATGACTGCGAGTGCGCAGGTCATAATCGCGATCGATGCCGGGATGGAGCTGGGATGCCGGTATCTTCGCAAATGAACACCGAACGCCAACGCAAATAGCGGTGCGCACAGTGCTGCATGTAAGCCGTACCTGTTGGGAAAACTCAGGGCGATTCCCCTTGTCGCCATGGCTATTGCGAACAGAGCCGCGGTAAGGGCTGCCGTTCGGGCGGCGCGGCTGGCGCATCGGTTCTTCTTCGGGGGAGTCGATTCCGGCTTCACGACCGCGCTCCCTTGGGCTCAAGGGATTCGTTGACGGATGCGGCGACCTCGGATAGGTCGCGGAACAGCGGTGCGTAGAAGGGCTCGTCCCTCGCGATCACCGCAGCGCACAGCCGTTCCAGCCATAGGCCCAGGTGATCTTGCCAGAAACGCTTCGCACCCCCGACTTCGCCGCTTTTCACCAGCAACGAGAAAAACCCCAGCTCGTAGGCTATATGGTCGGCGGGCTCGTGCAGCGCTTCCGGCTCCATGCCATGAGCGCGGTAGCATTCCCGCACGGTCCTGCAGGTGTCGTTGGCGTACAGCAGCGCCTTGTCGTCAGACGTCCAGGCGGATTCGTAGGGGGAAACCTTCGGGCGGGGCATGTTGAGAAACGTGTTGGTGTACGAGCATCGCAGCTGGTGAAAGATGTCGTCGGGCGATTTGTGCGGGAATGCCGAGCCCGCTATCGCCCCGGCTTCCGTGGCGTTCTCGCCCAACACTTGCCGAATCGCACGGCTCCAGGCTTGCGCGAACGTTCCGTCGGCTACCGCTGCGGCGAAGCGCCTGTCGGGGTATGTCATCGCAAGCGAAGCCAGCTCGAAAGCGTCGGCGGAGGTTTCGAGCCCGATGGCGTTGCGTTCGTTTAGCATGTCCGCTCCTTTTCCACCGGTGCCCCGTCTGCGCGGCTGCGCAGACGGGGCACCGATTCGGTTGCTAGGCGTTTTCTTTCGTCGTCGTTTGGTCGGTGCCGGTCGGCGCCAGAGCTCGGGCTATCACGAACAGCGCCACGAAGATGCCGATACCGCCAAGCGCCAGCAGCGTCGACGTAGCGGTGATGCCCGTTGCTGCGTTTGCCGCGCTTGCGGCTGCCATCATCCCTTCTGTTGAAGGTTCGGGGGCTAGCGGCACGGCAAACCCCGACTCGATGAAGTACAGGCGCTTCGCGCATACCGCCAACACGATAAGCGCACCGGCTGCGATGGTCGTGTTGCGCCCGCGGCCTTCGCCGTCGTTTCGTAGGCAGCTTCGTCGCGCCGTCAGGGCCAAGATGATCGCGGCTATCGACGCTGCCACTTCGAACCAGAACAGCCCCGCCATGTTGCCGAACACGAGCGCTTGGGAAATCGTAAGCTCAGCGCCTGCCCCATGGTAGAAACCGAGCGCCACTTCCGTGACGGCGAAGAATGCGTCCAACCCTGCCAGCGCAGCCATGGCGCCGAGCGCCCAGGCGTCGGTTTCCGGGCGCTGCCCGCACAGCGCGGCCAGGATCATCGTCAGCGCCAGGCCCGACGATACGGCCGATACGATGAACCACGGCAGCATCACCGACGATGCCCATGCTTCGCGAGAGGTGTTGAATTCGAAGATCCAGGCATCCACGAACAGCAGGAACAGCGAAGCGGCTATCACGAACGCAGCAGGCCCGCGCAGGGCGCGGCCGAAGCGCAGCGCCAGCAAGAACACCGCATCGGCCACCATGAACAGCGGCAGGGCGATCATGTCCCAGGACAGCAGCGAGCGCACGTTGAATCCCGTGAGCATGCTCATGATGTTCGGGAAATTCCCCAGGTCGGACATGATATAGAAGACGCCGCCGATGCTAGCGGCCAGGCCGGCTGCGCATGACAACCCGCAGACGCGTCGCAGCCCCGGCAGGTTCAGCAGCACCGAGCAAGCTCCTACAAGCGAACTGCCCGTCGCCAGCCCGATGAAGGTGATGAACAGCGCCATCGATGAACCCCAGGGCGCGCTGCTGGCAAGCCCCATGTCGCTTTCGGGCGTGACGCCCTCGATGATCCAGGCCGCCATGCCCGCCACGGCGGCGGCAACGGCCACGGCCAGCACCGCGAGCGTCTTCTTGCTCCTCAACGTTTCCATAGCGCACCTCTATTTCAGGAAATACACGGACGGGTGTGTGCCCTGATCGGGCATCAGCTGATAGTAGTCGCGCGTGGCGATAAGGCGCGACACCTCGGAGTCGGGATCGGCGAAATCGCCGAAATAGCGTGCTCGCGCCGGGCAATCGTGCACGCACGCCGGTTCGAGTCCTGCGTCCACGCGGTGGTAACACAGGCTGCACTTGTCGACCGTGCCCTTGCGGTGCTCCTGGATGCCCGTGCCGCCGACGGCGTGCGATACGTCGTAGGTCGGTTCGTCCCAGTTGAAATTGCGCACGCCTTCGTAGGGGCAGGCCACCATGCAGTAACGGCATCCGATGCAGCGGTCGGTCTGCATCATGACGATGCCGTCCTCGCGCACGTGCGTGGCCCCGGTCGGGCACACTTTCGCGCACGGCGCGTTGTCGCAGTGCTGGCACGAGAACGTGAAGAAATCCATACGCACCTGCGGGAACTGGCCCGACGGCGTGTCGGCGTGGCTTCCTCCGATGGTTTTCGCCTTGTTCCACCACACGCCACGAGGAAGGTTGTTCTCGAACTTGCATGCCATGGCGCACGTTTGGCACCCGATGCAGCGGGCGGTGTCGATCACCATGCCCAGTCTCTGTTTCGCCATGGCCTATTCCTCCTCCCACTTGCGCACGTCGGCAAGCGTTTCATAAAACGAGTTGTTCACGGTGAACGGGTCGAAGTGCCCGCCCGTGACTTCCTGATAGCCGCCGCGCTTGTGCTGGTTTCGCTGCCAGCCCTTCGGCGTGGAGATCACGCCCGGGCGGATCCCCTCGGAAAGGATGCAGCGCGCCACGTAGCCGCCGCGGTCGTTGAACACTTCCACGTAGTCGCCGTCGGCGATACCGCGCGCTTGCGCGTCCTGCGGGTTGAGGTACGTCGTGGGCTCGGGGTCCATTTCCCGCAGCGCCGGAACGTTGAACCACTGGCCGTGCACGCGGTAACGGGCCTTCGGCGTGATGACCACAAGCGGGTACTTCTTGGCAAGCGGGTTTTCAGGCCATGCCTCGGCAGGTTCTTCCCACTGCGGCAGGTGCGCGTGGTCGACGTCGAGCTCTTGGCCGTAGTCGTTGCGGGCGGCGGGATTTTCCACGTAGAACTCGGCGCGGTCTGACGGCGTGTTGAACTTCTGCCCTTCGAACATGATGTCGAGCCCGGGCACCTTGATGACGCCCTTCTCCTTCAAGTTGGCGAACGTCAGGCCGCATTCGCGCCCAAGCGGCGTGTCGAACAGCAGGTCGCAGGCTTCCTCGTCGCTCATGGGCATGAACTGATCCCCGATGCCCATCGCATCGGCAAGCAAGCGCAATATCTCGGTGTCGGATTTCGCTTCGAACAGCGGGTCGACGGCTTTGTCGGAATGCTGCATATAGGGGTGCTGGGCGAAGAACAGGGCCACGAGCTCTTCTTCCTCGTAGTAGTTCGGCGTCGGCAGCACGATGTCGGAGTAGCGCACCGTGTCGTTGAAGGTGACGTCTTGCGTGACGATGAGCTCGATGTTGGGAAGCACCTGTTCGCGCAGCACGTTGTGGTTGACGGTGTTGGACAGCGCGTTGGAATTCGAGAAGTGCAGCGCCTTGATGGGGAAGTCCTCGCCGTGGAACTTGCCGGTGGCAATGACCTCGGGCAGGACGAGCGTGGGGATACCGCCGGGGATTTTCGCCAGGTCGGCACGCAGCCAGGCGTCGTTGACCGCGATGCCGACATGCACGGGGAACCCAAACGAGCAGCCCGACTTTCCGATGTTGCCGGTGATGGATGCCAGCGTTGCCAGGGCGTGGCCGAACACGCCGCCGTTGACGTAGCAGCCGTTGCCGAAACCGTGCAGGTTGCTCACCAGCTCGCCGGCCTGCAGATGCGCTAGCTCCACCACGGTGTTGGCGGCGACGTCGGTAAGCTCCTCGACACGTTCGGGCGGGTACTTCGCCAACTCGTCGCGCAGCATGTCCCAGGCGGTGCGCAGCTCAAGACCGTCATGGGAGCGGTCGCCGCTTAGGGCGGGCGTCTTCGCCTCGGTGACGGGGACGATTTCGCCGCGGGCCTCGTCGAACACCGCTGCGGGGTCGCCTTCCAGGGCAAGGCCCAGGTCGCTTGCGCGCAAGAACTTGCCCGTCTGCTGGTTCACGAGAAACGGGGCGCAGGACTTGTCGCGCAAGAAGGTTTCGTTCTCCAGGCCTTCCTCGACGATGACGTGCGCCATGCCCAGCACCAGCGCCAGGTCGGAACCGGGGCGGATCGGCACGTAGGCGTGCGCCTTCGAGGCGGCGGTAGTGAACACGGGGTCGACCACTACGAGTTTCGTTCCGCCCTCGAGCGCATCGGCAAGGAAATGCCATGCTTGGATATTCGCTTCAGTGATGTTGTAACCCCAGAGGAAGATGGTCTTGGAGTTCTTCCAGTCGCTCGGGTCGTTTGACGACGGACCGTTCCAGTCGTTTGCGCCGAACACCTGGCCGGTGCCGTGATCGATGCCCATATCGGTGTTGTAGTCGATGTACGTGCCGCCGAGCAGGTTCGTGAAACGCGTGATGGTCGGCCAGCAGTTTAACAGCGACACATCGCCGCCCGAATGGTGGAAAGCAAGCGCCTGCGAGCCATAGCGGGCGATGATGTCCTTCCACTTCGTTGCGATAGTGTCGATGGCCTCTTCCCAGGTGATGCGCTCCCATTTGTCCTCGCCGCGCTCGCCTGCGCGCCGCATCGGGTACTTGATGCGGTCGGGGTCGTAGATGCGCTGCAAGCTGGTGATACCGCGCAGGCAGATGCGGTCGTAGCGGGAATCGGGAAAGCTCGCGCGTTCGGACTTGACCACAAGCCCGTCGCGCACGGTGACCTTGTGGCGGCAAAATCCGTGGCAGTTGGGGCGGCAGACGCATTCGAACGTGCGTTCTTCGGCAGCTTCGGCGGCTTGCGCCTCGCCGTACGTGCCGAACAGGTCGGCGGCGCCGCCAAGCGATGCCGCGCCGAGGGCTGCGGTTGCGCCGACGAACGCGCGGCGGCTGATGCTCGGCGCATTGGATGAGCTTGCGCCCGTCTCGTCGGATTGGCGGGCGGTCGGATTCGGTTGTTTCAACGTGATCCCCCTTCGTTTAGTGCGATGAAGGGGAATGGCCATTCCCGTTGCCGTTACCGCTTGCGGCGCTGTGCGCGACGTCGCTTTGCTTACGCTCAAGCTTAGCCATGGTCGAGGCGGTAACGTTGCTCCTGTAGTATGCCAATCGGCGGCAGACAAGAAAACAATCGATTTCATATTCGGCAAAAGCCTGATGAAAGTGGAGAATCTACCTGCCTGGAGATGGGGCGCTGCGATAGAGGTCCATAGCGTTTTCCATGGCATGGGCCGTCATGCGGCGACAGAGAGCTTGCAAATCGGCAAGTGGGCCGTCGGCTTTCGGAGAGCGATGCTGGGTGGGCGGTTCGCATGCGTCGAATATGAGCTCGATCTTCTGACGGCCCGCCGGTGAGAGGGCGAAGGTGCCGTCCTTTTCGATCATCAGCCCCTTGTCGCGTGCCATCATGACGTTGGCGGCGTAGTCGTTGGTGGCGAACATGTTGCGATCGCGGTACAGCGGGTGATTCGGCTGCGGCCCGAACTCGTGGGTGATGATGAGCATATGCAGCTCGGAAAACGACAGCCAAAACCGTGCACCGAAATCGCGATAAGCCTGCCAGAGGCCGAGCAGCGCGCAAAGCGAGCGCAGCGTGATGGGTGCTTCGTCGCCGACCGGCCAGGCTGCAGGTCCGGTTCGCTGGAACGGCTCGATGGTTTTCACCAGCTCGATCACGCCTTCTTGATCGGTGCGCCAGAAATCGCTTGCAACGGTTACGAGCAGTCGGTTGAGCAGCACGGCTTTGCGGCGGCCCGATGCCGTCGCCGTGAACCCGGGAAGGCGCCGATCGAGCGGTGAGCGGGTGCGGACGAGCAGCCCTTGCGCTCGGCATTCGTCGGCGGCGGCGAGCAGCTGGGCGGATTCTACGCTGAGCGCTCGGGCAAGCTCTTTGGGCGTGGCGACGTGCTCAAACGCCGCGTCGAGCAGCATGAGGTATTCCTCGAGTGTTAAGTCCCCGCTTGCCATGAGGGTGTTTCGCGCTAGCATATGCGTGTAATACAGCACGTCCATGACCTCGCCGGACAGCAGGGCTTTTCGCATATCGGCCGCCTTTCTCAGCATTGGGGGAATCAGTTGAGCTCAAACCGTATCATAGCGCCCGTTGGGCGGCGTGCGGGTTTTTCCGCGGGATGGGGAGAGGGTTGTCGTGATTTGACGACGGCTTTGGGGCGAGGAAGCGGGCAAGATGGCCTTACCGGTTTGGAATCGCTGTGCGCGCTCGAGCGTGCGGCGCGAGGTGCGGGCATGCCGGCGATCGATGCGCTCGTCCTATTGTTGCTGGAGCGTGGCAACGGGGCGATGGAGCGAGGGAAATTGATTGCTGAGCTTGGGCTCGATAGCGTTTCGTGCACGCGTTCGCTCAATCGTCTTGAGGAGGGCGGGTGCGTTTTCCGTTCTTGCGGCGTCGATCGGCGCACGCTGGTCGTCGAGCTGCTTGATGGGGGCTGGGACGTTTGCGAGGATTTGTCGGCCGTGTTCGCGGATGGCGCCGATGAGGATGTTGCGATCTCGGTCGAGGCGAACGGCGGCCATCGCCTGCTTTCCGAGGCGATCTTGGCGAGCCGTGGTCTTTCCCGTATGCAGCGGGACCTGCGCATCACCCGAACCCAGGCACTTGCCTTGCTGGTTGCGCAACGCTGGGGCTTGAACACCCGCGCCGCATCGTCGGCGACGCGCATCGCCGAGCTTTCGGGGATTCCCAGGACGACGGCTCGAAGCGCATTGCGGGCGCTGCAAAAGCGCGGGCTCTTATAGGCTTGTGAGCTTTATTCTTGTTCGCTGCTTTTCCGTCTGTGCGACCACTCGTTTTGTTGCCCAAGGCTTGAGCGGGCATTGCTAGGGTCTGCTCGGCTGCCCGCGCCGCCGCGTTCGTTATACTGATGTCGCGCCGTCAGCCGTTGCCGATGGCGCGTTGCCTGTCGGCCTTACCCCGTGCGAAAGGAACCGCATGAGTGATTTCCCCATACCCTTCGACGTTATCGTGCGGAGGGCGAAACTGACGATTGCGGCCACGCTGGTCGCTACCGCCATGGCGATCACCTGCGCAAGCATGCCCGATCGGGCATTTGCCGACGAAGGTGGCGTCGTCGATGGAACCTCGCCGTGCGTTCCCACCGAGCAGCAGATCGAAGCCTATCGTGCCGACGGCTCGCTTGACGAGCGCGTGCAGGCCGCCGAGCGCCTTGGCCACGAGCGGCCGTCCGTCGGTCTGACGCAGCAGGCCCTTGCACGGCAAGCGGCAGCTCTCGGCTCGTATGCCGGCGCGTCCCCGATGCGATCCGCGGTCCCGTCGACTTGGAAAAGCGGCATGGCCACGGTCGGCGCCGGACACGTGCTGGCGTTGCGCGTGTCGTTCCCGGACTATTCCTTCGCCGACGACGATACGCTTGAAGCGCTCGATGCGCTCATCAACGGCGGCGGCAGGTCGGGCTTCCCTTACGAAAGCCTGCATGCGTACTATGAGCGCGCAAGCTACGGCAAGTTGGACATATCGGGCACTGCTGTGGATTATCAGGCGAAGCACGAGCGCAGCTACTATCAGGGCGATATCAACACGCTGTTCGTGGAAGCGCTCGATGCGCTTGATGAGACTCTTGACCTTTCGCAGTTCGACGCCAATGACGACGGCTACCTCGACTGTGTGTACATCCATTTCGCCGGCCCTGACTCGGGATGGGGTAGCACCTGGTGGAGCCAGGAGTGGACGGTGCAGCAGCAGGCCTCGCCCGAGGTATGCGAGCGTTCCTGGGACGGTAGGCGCCTGTGGAACGCGTGCCTGCTGGCCGAGAACTGCACCGGGGACATGGCGGCTTCCACGCTCATCCATGAAACGGGCCATGTGCTTGGCCTTCCCGACCTGTATAGCTATCGAAGGACCTCGGCGGATTCGACCGAGCGTTCCGGGTGCCTGACGTTCGACCTGATGGACAATAACACCGGCGATACCAACGCCTTCTTCAAATGGATGCTCGGTTGGGTCGACGAGGGCAAGGTCGTGCGCGTGGTCGCGAACGCCGGCGGCGTCGATGTGCTGCGCAATGGTGTGCTGGAGCACTATGACGGGCACTCGCTTGATCAGGTGCTTTCCGCCTTTACGGGGTCTGATCTGCAGGAATGCGGCGGGTTTATCGCCGTATCGGATTCCGAGGATCTGCTGGACCCGGAAAAGGGCCTGTTCTCGTCGTATTATCTGCTGCAATACGATCGCTATGCCGGCAACCAGTCGGTAGTATACAAACGCGGGGGCCAGGATGTCCCCCTGCCGTCGGGCTTCAGGCTTTTCCGCGTGCAGGCGGCGCTTTCCCAAGAAGGGGACGACTATCTGTACAAGAACACCACCGGCACGCCCGGCAACCAGCTTATCGAGCTGGTCGACCCCGATATGGACGAAGCCCACGCCTCCGGGGTAGGCTATGCGCCTGCCGCCGTCACGGGCACCGGCTACGGGTGCATGCTCCGCGACGGCCACGAGGTGTCGCCGACGACGTATCCCTCCACGAACTTCGGCGAAAGCATCGGCGGCGGCTTCACGGGCTTGACGTTCTCGGTCGGCGAATGCGGTGAGGGCTCCGGCGCCGTGACCGTCTCCTGGTCGGACGCCGCTAAGCCCGTTCCCCTCGAGTTCTCCCTTTCGTTGAAGCCGACGACGCTGCTGAATTGGGGTCCGGTGTGCTTCACCATGTCGTACCCGGCGCTTTGCAAGGCCTATGAGACTGGAGCGTTCCCGTACCTTGAGATAGACGGGAAGCGCGTCCTTTCCATTACCGATGCAAGCGGCGAAACCGTTTCCATGGATTACAAGCTCAACCCCGGCGAGGTGTCCCCGACCAGCGCCTGCGAGGCGGTGTTTCCCGCGGGGTGTTTCCTGTTGGGCGTGGCCGGCGGGCAGGAGGTGTATTCCGAGGAGATCCGCGTGCCGTTCTCCCCGTCTGGCCTGACCGGTTTCGGCGCACACGGCTTCTATGAGCTGGAAACGGACCCGGTGGTCGAGAACGTCGGCATCTCGTCGGTGCTCACGCGCGGCGACGGATCGCATTGCTTTATGCGCGCGGTCGGCGAAGACCTGTATCTGGAAACCTTCGACGAGGACGACCCGTCAAAGGTGGACGAGGCGATGATCGAGGGGGCGGTGCTGCCTACGTATCCGCTGACCAGCACGGTGCTGCGCTGTGCCATGCTGTCCGATGACCGCTGCCTGGTGACGGCGTCGTTCGAGTACGGCGAAGCTTCCGGCTTGGCCCGCGCCTATCTGGTGGACCTGGGCACGCGTCAGGTGATTCGCGAGGCGTCTCTAAGCCGCTACACCGGGCTGTTTCGCGCCATGGCGGTGGGGGATGCGCCCGTTGTGGGCTCGTATGCGTATCAGTTCGGGCTTGGGGACGGTTATGTGCTGGCATCGGCGTTCGCGGGCGCCGATGCGGCCGCGCAAGCCGCCGGCGACGCGTCATCGAGCGGCGAAGGCATGCTTTGGACGCGGGCGGGGAATGTCTACGATGCGGGCAACGGGCTGATCGCCGCGGTGTTTTCCGAAAACGGCGCCTACAATCCCGATGGGCCGAGCCATACGATCCGCCTGTATGACGCAGAAGCGGTTGAGGAATGTTTGGCCGCTGCGCCGGCCGAGCTGGACCTTGATACGGTCGAGGATTTCACCGAAAGCTTGGAACCGGTGCGCACCTGCGAATTGGGCGGATATCAGGTCATCTGCGACGTGGAGGCCCGCGAGGATTCCGTTTACGTGCTGGCGTCGGGCCGCGTGGATGCCGATGGGAACCAAGATGATGCGCTTCGCGAGGGCGCTGTCATGAAGTTCGACCTTGCCGGTAAGCAAATAGCTTACCGTGCGCTTGTCCCGGTCAGTTCCTTCGCGTCGACCTATACGGACCTGGTCATCGGAGAGCAGGGTGCCGTGGCGGCAACGCGTATCGCCATCGGGGAGAAGGGCGCGTTCGAGCCCCAGGAGACGCACCTGTTCGATTCTTCGTTGAACGATGTGGGCTCTTATGACTTCGTCGGGAACTCGACCGGCGGTTGGGTAGACGGGCGTTGGGTGGCGCTTGGCTGGGATAGCTCCAGGTTCGGCAATCCCACCGCCGCCGGGGCCCCGCCTGCGGGCGGCGTTGCGCAGGGCAAGGCGGCTGCCACGTCTTCTGGCGCTGGGGGTTCGGCCGACGGCGCCGGTGAGCAGGTGCCTGTTGAGCCCAGTGACGAGCATATTCGGGTCGGTTATGCGGTAACCGGGGTGCTGGATGTCGATCCCGATTCCGATTCCGGGGATCCGGGCGATCACCACGATGATTCGAAGGGTTCAGGCAATTTGGATGATTCGCGCAAGCTGGGCGGTTTCTCTCCGGAAACCGGTGATAATGCGCCCATCATCCCGCCGGCAGTCGCCGCCGTTGCCGCCCTTGTCGCGGCGATAGCGGCACGTCGACGCAGCCGTTAGCCGGTAAGCCGGTTGGCGGGTTGCAGCTAGGTGGTTTGCCGGATCGGTTACCGGCTTGCACCGGTTGATTCGGCATCGGGCGGGGCCCGTCTGCAACGGAAGCCGTTGGCTTTGGTCGCGATATGGGCCCGCCGGCGCGGCCGTTGGCCCGCCAACCGTTTCCGTTCGGGTTTGCCGAGTCGGCGCTGCTTTGCACCGACGGTTGCCTAACGGCCGCCCGTTGCAAAGAAAGCCCGCGAACCTTAAAGGGTTCGCGGGCTTTCTTGATTGAAGCGTTTGGGGCGGAAGCCGTTATTCGGCTGCTTTCTCGTCCTGCTTTTCGCCGGCTTCGACGATCTTGTCGATGATGACGTCCAGCTTGCCTTCCACGTCGTAGTCCTCGACCTTGCCTTCATCGCACAGGCGCGCGAACTTCGGGTCGATGGGCAGGGTGGTGTAGGCGGGGATGTTGTAGCGCTCGGCAACCTCGGCGCCCTGCGGCTCGCCGAAGATGTGGTGTTTCTTGCCGCAGTCGTCGCACTTGAAGTAGGCCATGTTCTCCACCAGGCCCAGCACCTCGACGTCCATGTCATGCGCAAGGTTGACCGCCTTGCCCACGATCATGGCAACCAGCTCCTGCGGGGCCGACACGGTGACAATGCCGTCGACGGGCAGCGACTGGAACACGGTCAGCAGCACGTCGGAGGTTCCCGGAGGCATGTCGACGAACAGGTAGTCGATGTCGCCCCAGTTCGTCTCGCTCCAGAACTGGCGGATGGCGTTGGACACGACCGGGCCGCGCCATGCCACGGGCAGGTCGCCCTTCGGAAGCATGAGGTTGGTGGACATGACCTTGATGCCCGTTTGGGTTTGACCGGGCAGGATGCCGTCAGCGTCGGCGGTCAGCGGGTTGGTGATGCCGAAGGTCTTCGGGATGGAGGGGCCGGTGATGTCGGCGTCCAGGATGCCGACCTTGTTGCCGCGCTTATTCATTTCGCTGGCAAGCAGGCTGGTGACCAGGGACTTGCCGACGCCGCCCTTGCCGGAGACAACGCCGATGACGTGCTTGACGTTGCTGCGCTTGTTCGTTTCAAGCTTGGTGGGGCCGGCAGCGGTGCGCTCGCCGCATCCCGAAACACCGCAGCTGCCGCACTCGTGCGAGCACTCTTCTGCCATGATTCCTTCTTTCTTATTGTGCTCCCAGATGCCCGGGAGCGTCACTCGTCCTGAAGGGATGATAGCACAACGCGTCCACACGGCAGCCAATTAGCACCTGCTACGTGACATTTGCCGGACACTTCGGGTCGGACACTTCGGACGCTTTGGGGACGTAGCACTAACTGTCAGCTTGTAAGGTGATGGGCGCCTTGCTCGGTTCGCCTTGTCGCTTCGTCTAATGCGCCTGCTGGACTTCGGTGCCGTCCATGTCGAAATCGGCGAATGCGGCGGTGGCGTAGGCGGCGTTCTCATAGGTGTTGAAGTAGTAGCGGCCCTCGCGTGCGGAATAGGCGCTGGTGAACACGGTGAACTCGTTCGCGCCGTCGTTCATCTGCGCGCTTCCCTCCACCATGGCCACGCCGCCGAGCGTGCGGAACACGCGCGCCACGTTGCCGCGCTCGGTGTCCTTCGGCGCATGGTGTGCGTTCAAGTATGCCGCGCGCACGAAGCGCGACGGGGAGTACACGTCGCCGGGCAGCCCGCGCATGCCTGCGCCCGCACCGTAGGGCGTCAATGTCGCGTTTCCCCAGGTCACGGAGCTTGGTGCGCTGGGGGTCACGTTCATGTAGCTGCGCAGGTTCTCCAGATGCCATGCAAGGCCCGGCTGATTGGCCAGCACGTCGGCGGGGTCGCGCATCACCTGCAGGCCGTCGGCGGTCGACTCCACCACGATGCAACCGCTGGCATCGGCGATGATCCAGTGAAGCAGGGCGATGGGGAAGTCGCCGAAGCCCTTGTTCACCAGCGTGATGCTCGCCAGCGCTGCCTCGACGTCATCAACGTTGTCGAAGTTCGAGGTGACCCACAAGGGGAACTCGTACGGGGCCACGGCTGCGGTTCCCGGGCATGCATCGTCGGGGAAGTAGGCGTAGCCGGGGAAGTTCAGACCTGCGATGGCTAGGCCGTTCTCGTTGGCGCAGTCGAAATACAGCGGAAACCCTTCCGATGCGATGGCCATGCCCAGCACTGCGCGATGCCCCGTGTTCGCGGGGTGGTTGCGCGGCGTGAACGTGATGGTCTCGCCGTAGCCGTACGCCCAGTCCAGATTGCGGCCGAAATATAGGTTTCCGTCAGAATCGGTGAATCGAATCGCCGTGCACATACGTGCCTCCGTTCAATGTTGACGTGCGGGTTTGCGCCTGCGTTTGCTCTTTCGGGGCGTTTTGCCCCTGCTAGAAAGGAATAGTACGCCTGCGGCAGCGGGTTGCAATGGGGAAAGCCCGGGCGTTGCCTTCGCGTTGCGAAGCCGTTGAGCGGAGGTTGGCGCGGCATGCGGGCAAAGGAAGCGAATGGCTCGGGCATCGCACAAGGCGATGCGGCTGTTACGTTGCGAAGCCGTTGAGCGGGGGTGCGTGCAGCTCGTAGGGCGGGAATCGCGACGCGGAATGTTCGCTCTGCCGTAAAACGGTGCGCGGAAGGATGATATCGAGAAGGACTTGGGGCTAAGAGAGAACAGCCCGCGCATCGCACAAGGCGATATGCGGGCTATGGGGTTCGTAGAGGGGCTGATGGGAGGGAAAGGCTAAGGAGCGGCGAAACCCGCCGCCCCTTGCGCTATTTCCCGTTGCGGATCTTCTTGATTCCACCGGCGGCAATGGCGGCCCCGGCGCCGATGGCGAGCACGCCGGGCCCGGGCAATATAAGCATGGGCACGCCCACCGCCATGACGGCGGCGCCGGCGACGGTTTGGGCTGCGCCTGTCAGGCGCGATGCGGCAGCGGCAGCATCGCCTTGATTGCGAACGGGATTGCCGCGACCGTCGACGAACGTGGTATGCAGCGGCTGGTTATCCATCTTCCCGACGCGCTTGCCGAACGAGGGCGGCATGAAGGGCTCCGCAGCAGCTTGGGCCGCAGCGACGGAGCCGCGCGCCGCGTCAACGGGGGTCACGTCGATGATGGGATGTTTCGAGAACGCCATGAGCTGCTCCTTATGCGTAGCGCCGCACGGGGCGGCGCGGGTAATCGTTGTGCGGGACGGGCCTAGCAGCCACGTTCCGCTATCCGTAGGGTATCGCGTCGCGAGTGCCGCGGGCCCGCGTATGCCGACGCTGTCACCAACGCGTAACGAGTTCGCCATATGTATTACCCAGTGTTCTTCGAGGTCCGTCTGCTCCACGGCGCTATAGCTTGCAGGTGGCCTCTCAGTGCGCATTGTCTCGGTCCCCCGTTTTCCTTTCCGCCTAGTGCTTCGAGTCGCCGTTTGCCCCCCGTTCCCGTCGCAGCGTCCCGGCTTGCTGTCTGACCGGTTTCCCACAAAGCTCGGTATCCTTGCTGCTCGAAGCTCCTATGTATGTCAACTTGCTTTTTTCGCCTGAGATTT
>NZ_QUCY01000021.1:0-48859 GCF_003474385.1 Eggerthella sp. AM16-19 | reverse complement strand
GCGAGGGGACGATCCCCTCGCAGGCCCTTTCCGCGTTTAGGGTGCTGGCGCCTTGCACAGTGGCATCCTTTAATCGGGTAGTCGCGGTTGTTTGCTTGGTGAGGATGTCGCTCGATTTTATATATGTGTGTAGTCAAATAAGCGTCGACACTTTCGGCAGCAGGTTTTCGACGCTAAACGCAAAGACATGCCGACCGCCTTCGAAGGTGCCTAATCTGATAGATGCTTCGGTTTCTACTCAGAAAGACAGGAAAGGCGATGATCAACATGTCCACCGTCAATTCTATACGCCAGCATCGCCGCGACGGGTTCAGCATCTCGGATATCGCCAAGATGAACGGCGTATCGCGCGACACCGTCTACAAGTACCTCGCCCAAGACGACTTCTCCCCGAGGCCGTCCGCGAGGAGGAGCGCCCCGAGCAAGCTCGACCCGTACAAGCCCGTCATCCGCCAATGGCTCGAGGACGACGCCCGGAACTGGCGCAAGCGGCGCCACACCGCCAGGCGCATATGGCGCAGGCTGGTCGACGAGCACGGCGCCGACGTCAGCGAGTCCACCGTCGGCCGCTACGTCGCCGAGCTGAGGAGGCGGGACCGCACCAGGGCGAGCGGTTCCTCGACCTGGTGCGGGAGCCCGGCCAGGCCCAGGCCGACTTCGGCGAGGCCGATTTCTACGTTTCCGGCGTCCGCACCCGCCTAAGCTTCTTCGTGCTGTCCTTCCCATACTCCAACGTCGGCCTCGCCCAGGTGTTCCCCGGCGAGAACGCCGAGTGCGTGTGCCAGGCGCTCAAGCAGATATTCGAGCACGTCGGCGGCGTGCCCACCAGGATCGTCTTCGACAACGCCGCCGGCGTGGGCCGCAGGGTATGCGGCGGCGTGCGCACCGCCGAGCTGTTCGGCAGGTTCGCGGCCCACTACGGCTTCGCCTACTCGTTCTGCAACCCGAACTCCGGCCACGAGAAGGGGTCGGTGGAGAACAAGGTGGGCTTCGTCAGGCGCAACCTGCTGGTCCCCACGCCCCAGCTGACCAACGCCGAGGTGTTCAACAGGAACCTGCTGGCGAGGTGCATGGAGCCGGCGCGCAAGCCCCGCTGGATCAAGGGGGAGCCCGAGGAGCAGCTGTTCGTCGAGGACCGGTTCGCCATGCTGGGCCTGCCCTCCAAGCCCTTCGAGGCCGTCCGCTACCTCAGGCCGGTCGCCGACAAGAAGGGCAAGGCGAAGGTCGACGGCCCGCACTTCTACTCGACGAGCCCCGCCTTCGCCGGGCAGGAGATGCTCGTCGCGCTCGGCGCCACGAGCATCCGCGTGTTCGACGTCGACGGCGCCTTCGTGTGCGCCCATGCCCGCGCCTACGGCGGCGCGTCCACGGATTCCACGGACCCCGCGTCCCGGCTCCACCTGCCGTGCCAGAAGCCGGGCGGATGGGCGAACTCCCGGGTGAGGGCGTCGATGTCGGACGGGCTGAGGGGTTATATGGACTCCCTGGGCAGGGACGAGCTGAAGGCCGAGCTGCGCCTGATGCGCGACGAGGCCGCGAGGACCGGGTGGTCGGCGACGCCGCAGGCCGTCGAGCTCGCGCACGCGGCGACGAGCCGCGTCGACCGCGCCAGCGTGGCCGTCAGCGCCGCCCGCATCGCTTCCGGGGAGGGCGCCATAGCCTACGACGAGCCCATCGACCTCGCCGAGTACGACGTCGTCTTCGGCGGGAAGGGGGCGTAGCCGTGGCGTACATCAAGCAGGACGACGCGGCCGCGGTCAGGGCGCTCATGAGGTCGATGTACTTCTCGAACGGCACCATCGACGGGCTCCTTGCGACGGCCACCGCCGGCCAGGCCTCCGCCGTGCGCGGGCCGATCGCCTCGGAGCTGGAGCTGCGCGACAGGAGGAAGAGAGAGCGCCTGGTCAGGAAGGCGAGGTTCCCGCAGGTGAAGTCGTTCGAGGGCTACGACTTCTCCCAGGTGGCCCTGCCGGAGGGCTACGGGGTCGACGACCTGAGGTCGCTGGGGTTCGTCGAACGTGCGGAGGACCTCGTCTTCCGCGGCCAGACCGGCCGCGGCAAGACCCACCTCGCCATCGCCATGGGGATGGCGTGCGCGCAGGCGGGAAAGGAGGCGAGGCTCTTCACCGCCGCCGAGCTGGTGCTCATGCTGGCGAAGGCGAGCGGGGAGAGCTGCCTGGAGCCCCTGCTGAAGGACATCGCGAGGGCGAGGCTCGTCATCGTCGACGAGCTCGGCTACGTTCCGCTCGACCGGGAGGGGGCGAGGCTGCTGTTCCAGGTGCTGGGCGATTGCTACGAGAAGCGGAGCCCGGTGATCACCACCAACGTCGAGTTCTCCAAATGGGGCGTCGTGTTCGGCGACGACAAGCTCGCCTCCGCGCTCATCGACCGCATCATGCACCACGGCAGGCTCGTCGAGTTCAACGGGACGAGCAAGAGGATGGAGCATGCGCTCATGCTCGGGAGGGCCGCCGACTAGGCGGCACGGACACGGCGGTCGGCAGCTTTGCAGACTGCGTCGAAACCAGGACGCAGAATTTGTCGACAAGAACTTGACGAAACACAAGGCATACTAATTGTTTGGCAACACAATCATGTTTCGGTGTTGCTTTGTTTAGATGAGGAGTTGCTATGACCGAGCATATGGGCACTACGTGTGTGCAGGGTGGTTATCGTCCGGGCGATGCGGAGCCGCGTCAGATTCCGATTTATCAGTCCACTACGTGGAAGTACGATACTTCGGAGCATATGGGTAAGCTGTTTGACCTGGAGGAATCTGGCTACTTCTATACTCGTTTGCAAAATCCGACCAATGATTATGTTGCTGCGAAGATTTACGAGATGGAGGGCGGCACTGCTGCAATGTTGACTAGCTCCGGTCAGGCTGCCAACTTCTTTGCTGTATTCAACATTGCCGGTGCTGGCGATCATGTTGTTGCTTCCAGTGCTATTTATGGTGGCACCTATAATCTTCTTGCTCATACTATGCACCGTATGGGTCTTGAGTGCACGTTTGTGAGTCCTGATTGCTCTGATGAGGAGCTTGAGGCTGCTTTCCGCCCGAATACTAAGTGCGTGTTTGGTGAGACGATTGCGAACCCCGCGCTGGCCGTTCTGGATATCGAGCGTTTTGCGAAGGCGGCGCATGCTCATGGCGTGCCGCTGATTGTGGACAACACGTTCCCGACGCCGGTGAACTGCAACCCGATTAAATGGGGTGCGAACATCGTTACGCATTCCACCACTAAGTATATGGATGGTCACGGTGCGTGCGTGGGCGGCTGCATTGTTGATGCAGGCACGTTTGACTGGATGGCGCATGCTGACAAGTTCCCCGGGCTCACGACTCCGGATGAGAGTTACCACGGGGTTGTGTATGCAGAGAAGTTTGGGCAGGGCGGTGCGTTCATCACGAAGTGCACCTCGCAGCTTATGCGTGACCTCGGCTCGATTCAGAGCCCTCAGCATGCGTTCATTTTGAATCTTGGGTTGGAAAGCCTTCATGTTCGCATGCCTCAGCATTGCAAGAATGGCCAGGCTGCCGCTGAATTCCTGCAGGCGCATCCGAAGATCAGCTTTGTTAGGTTCCCGGGTTTGGCGGGCGATCCGTACTATGAGTTGGCTCAAAAGTATATGCCCAATGGTACGTGCGGCGTGGTGTCCTTTGGTTTTGAGGGTGGTCGCGTTGTGGCTGAGCAGTTCATGAAGAGTCTGAAGTTGGCTCAGATTGCCACGCATGTCGCCGATGCTCGCACATGTGTGCTGCATCCGGCTAATGCTACGCATCGCCAGATGAATGACGAGGAGTTGGTGGCTTGCGGCATCTCTCCGGATATGGTGCGTTTGAGCTGCGGCATCGAGTCTACCGAGGACTTGCTGGCCGATTTGGAGCAGGCGCTCGCAACGGTGTAAGGCGGTTTTAAGGTGTCAGCTTGCGGGGGTTTGTGCCGTAATGCTGCGTTAATTGCTTGACTTGTGTCAGTGGGCAGTTGTTTAAGGGTTTCGTAGCTTTGCGTGATTGCTGTATTGGCAATGTCGTTGTTGATGTCGTTTGCAGCTTTCCCGCTTGCGCTCGATTCTCTTGCTTTGCGTTAAAGGGCGTTTTGTTCGAGCTCTTGTAGTCGCGAATTTGCGCCGCTATCGTTTCGTAGGCTTTCCCGCTTGTTCTTGCAATGGCTCAATATGCTTGTATATTTTGAAGGCGGTCTGCCGGTACTGTCCGGCAGACCGCCTTTTGCATAGGTTGGAGCGTTCTGGAATACTGCATGTGGTGCGTATCGGGAAGCCACAGTTTGCGAAATATTCCAAGAGGGATGTTAGTAATGGCTTTCGGCTTAGATCCATGCTTGCTGGCTTTATCGGCTTGTAGAATCAACGGCGGGGCCAATTGATGGCTCGGGGAAAGCACAGCTGCAGCGTGGTTTATGGTGATGTTATTCGCGGTACCGGCGATTTGATTCGGGATGCGAGATGGGTTGATTTCTTCCTGAGCTTGTTTCTGGTGTTTTGCCATGCGGTTTGAGTTGAGCCGTGGTACCGTTGGCAGGATAGTTGAATTTGAGCATGAATAGAGATTGGTGAGCCTGATGAAGAAGTTGCTGTATATCGATAGTTGTGTACTGCGTGAGACTTCGCGTACGAAGCGGATTGCTGATGCTCTGGTCGAGCATTTGCTGTCCACTGGCGAGTACGTTCTTGAGCAGCTTGTACTTGAAGATCTTGGTCTTCTTCCGCTGACGTCGAAGACGCTGGCGCGTCGCAATGAGTTGCGGTATGCGGAGCAGTATGACGACGCCATGTTTGACTTAGCTCATCAGTTTGCCGAGGCGGATGAGATTGTCATTGCCGCGCCGTTTTGGGAGGGTGCTTACCCGGCGTTGCTGAAGGTGTATTTCGAGCACATTAGCGTGGTGGGCATTGTGAACCGCTATACCGATCATGGCCCTGTTGGCATGTGTCGGGCTAGCGAACTGCATTATGTTACTACGCGTGGTGGTTTTGCGACCGATGAGCAGGACCTGGGCTGGCAGAACGTGAAGGGTTTGGCGAAGGTCTACGGCATCGAGCATGCTGACTGCATTAGCGTGAATGCCACCGACGTACCTACGACTGATGTTGATGAAGCAGTAGCCGCTGCGATTACCAGTATTCCTGCGCTTGTTGGGGAGTAGGATTGGCCTGAGCTCGGTTGGAAGCTGCTATCGGGCAGGCTTGGGATATCTCTCAGTGCGTTCGTTTGAGCATTGGGTGGTCTCATACGTGCTGTCTTTGCGTGGCGGGGTCATTTGAGTGCGCGAATTGCGCTGTGGCTCTTCTGGAGCATTTGCCCAGGTTGCGGTGTGAGCGTTGATATGCCGCTATCCAGACTCTTTTTTCTGCTGAGATTGTGCTTCTCTGTGGCTACATGATGTTGTCGCCGATGGATTTGCGGAGTTGGCTGCTATCGAAAGGCATCTATGTTTTAAGCGCAGCACTAAAACCGTTTGCCGGAACGCTGGTGGTACGGGTTGCGCGTAGCGGGGCGAAGAATCATGATGGATGCAACCAACTTGTTGATACCGCTGCTGTGCTATGCGAATGGGGCTGGTGGGATATGAATTACTCTGAGATCAAATATTTCGATATCGCCAACGGCGAGGGCGTGCGCACAAGCCTGTTCGTGTCGGGGTGCCGTCATGGGTGCCCGGGTTGCTTCAACCCCGAGCAGTGGGATTTTACGGCGGGGAAGCCGTTTTCGCCTGAAGTGCAGAATGAGATTCTCGAGAGCCTGGCGCCGGAATATGTTGACGGCTTGAGCCTTTTGGGCGGCGAGCCCATGGAGCCGGAAAATCAGCGCGCCTTGGTCGATTTCGTCGAGCGAGTTCATGAGGCGTATCCTGAGAAGACGATTTGGTGCTACACGGGCGACCTGCTTGAGGATTTACAGAATCCTGAGAGTTCGCGCCACACCGAGGTGACCGATCGTTTGCTGGCGGCTATCGATGTGCTGGTGGATGGCCCGTTTGTGCAGGCGCATCATGATATCACGCTGCGTTTCCGGGGATCCTCGAACCAGCGCATCATCGATCTGCCCAAAACCTTGGCTTCGGGAAAAGTTGCTCCGTGGCGCGACGACCCGCAGTTCGTCAGCCACGTGATGGTGGCCAGCGACACGGAGGAGCCGCAGGAGTAGCTCTTTTATCTTCTTGCCTTTAACGTTGCGAGTGCGTCGGTGGGCGTGAACGTGGCGACAGCCGCGTGCTTGATCAGCTGCTCGTCATTGGTGACAAGAAGCGTCGGGCTTTCCTTTTCCGCAGCGACAAGAGCCAGGTTGTCCTCGAAATCGCCGTGAACGGTGCGCGGCTTTGCGGCACGCCACATATCGGCGCGCACGATGCTCGCTGCAACGTTGCTCTCGCGCATGCGGTTGACTGGGCTTCAGGCGAATTCGTTAGCCACGGCGGCATCGTTTTGCACTAGCGTTCTCTTCTGCTGGCGGATGCGCCCTTTGCATCATCGCCAACCATCAGATGGTATGCGTCTTTGGTGATGCGAATAACTTTGAGAGCCTTGTGCGCTGTTCATTAGAAACCGGTCGCCGTCTTACACCGTCTGTGCAGTACAGCATCACCACGTAAAATGGCAACAAGAATTGCAGGGCGACCGCGTAGCGTTCCCAGTACCAGATCGGGGAGGCGACCAGCAATGTGGCGATGATCGCGGCGGTTGGGACCAGTGAAACGAACCATGCCGATTTCTTGCAGTTGAACAGGGCGATTACCGCGGAGAGGGCGAACCAGGAGAGCCATCCGATGGGAATGAAACCCTGGTCGGTGCACAGCAGGCTATGCACTGCGTCATTGCCGAGCTTGTTTTGTGGATAGATTTCCCATGCTTCGAGACTTGCCGGATCTTGGCTGTTACGCGGTACCCCGGCTGCGATGTTCCTATTGTGCGATAACACCTGCGGTTGATTAATGGACCAATAGCCCACGGTTTGCAGTTCCCACGATTCGAGATACGTTACCGGGTTTTCGATTCCCATGGACAGCCAATGTCGCCAGAAGCCGTCCGACAAGGCCTCTTCGTTGAACTCGGGGTTCCATTTAACGGAATCCACGCATGTTGGCGTGTAAACGGTTTCATAGAGCTCCAGGGGAAGCAGCTCGTTGAGGTAACGCTTGTCTTCGTCCGACATGATTCCACCGGTTGCGGCGACGCGCGCCATTTGGTTGAGCGGGATGCCGACCCCCTCTGCTTTTGCGGCGGGTGTGACGCCCAACGCGGTAAAAACAGGCCCGGTGAGCAGCAGCGCCGCGATCGCCGTTGCCGCACCGATGGCAGCGGGTTTCTTGTATGCGCTCCGGCTTCGCAGCGCCATCGCGGCCAATACGACCGCGAGCAGTATCGCCGCCAAGATCCCGTTGCTTCTGAACAGGCATGCGACCAGGCACGAGAGGGCGAATGCAGGCAGCCAGGCTTTTTCGGTTTGAAGGACGTGCCCCTTCGATGCCGCCAGGTCGAAAATCAGCAACGTCAACATCAACACGGCCGCGGAGAACAACGGGTCCCTCCACATGGCAATGGTGTAAGTTGCGAAATAGGGGGGTATGCCGAAAAACGCTAGCAGGACGAAACGCCATATGCGGCGGCATCCCGTCCGCTGCATCACCCATTGGACGGTCGTCGCGAAGCACAGCGAAAGCACCACCATCTGGATGATGGTGAACAGCGCGCAACCTGCGGAATTCGACAAGCCCAGCATGTGCGCTACGAACAAGCATGCCTTCACGCATAGGGTGAAGGCCAACGGATGGTGATTGCTATAGTCGGAAAAACCCAAGGATTGCGACAGCGACGAGACGGAATCGCCGAATATCAGGCCCGGCCAATATGCCAGAAGATAAGGCAGATAGAGGGCGAACAGAATGACGCTCATAAGCAGGATCGGCTTTCGGTTGAGCCGCGCGACTTCAAGTGAGGGATTTTTGCCTTTGTAGGCTTCCGATGTCGGGAACAGCAAGGCTAGCGCCAGCGTACCGATAGTGAAGCACAGAATGAATACGAATGCGAACAGGGCTAGGTCGCCGTATCCGTAGGGGCTGATTCGGTTGACTTCCCAGGTGCTGTATTCCCCGCCGTCGATAACGATATGGTCCGACGCGATGACCGACAGCGACAAAACCGCCGAGTAGAGAAATAACATTTCCCAGGTGAGCGGCCTCACGCGTTTCCGAATGGAGCCTATCGAGATCATGCGTCTTTCGTCCTTGCTTTGGTGTGGGCTTTCCCGGTGCGCGGGCCGCGCTTCCGGTTCTTGCTTTTATACTAGTGCAATAATCGGAATCACGCATTGGGGAGTATATGAAGCGAATCTCGTTTTTAGGCTTGTGCCGCGGGTATGGCAAGGCGCATTTCGCGTTTTGCGTAGCCTTTGAGGGGAAACTGGTCGCGCGCGCCTTCGCGAAGGGCGGGTCCGACGTTCCGCGAGAGCTTCGCGTGTTCACCCCAGGCGCGTTTTGCCCTGCAGATACGCGGATAGCCATCGTTTCCGTCCCTATGCTCGCGATGTCCGTGACGGTGGAGCTTTCCTCGCCCGCATCGAACGACAGTGCCAGCGTGAGTTGTCGTGCGGCGTATAATCCGCGGCTTTCCGCCGTCCAATCGAAGTTGTTCTCTCATTCGAATCATGAGCTTGCGGAGCTGATGAGAAGCCTTGACGACCGTCAGGTTCCCGGTGAGCCGTTCGCAAGGTTGACTGGCGTGTACCCATTCGAAGGCAGGAACGTGTGGCGGTTCGTGTGCCGTTTCCCGCGATGCGATGCGCGCGATGCCATTGCCGTGCAGGTGGTGGATGGGCGGATGCAGGCTGTAGATTGCGCTCCTGTGATCATGGAGGATCACGTTGTGCCTGTCTCCGCCGCCAATGGCGCTTTGGAGCGGATCGTGAGTGTTTCGGTGCCGCTGGATGCTTCCATCGAGCATGCTTGCGTGACGTTTGCGCCACAGGGTGCGCCGGAAGCAGGTGCTTTTGCTTGCGGGTATCCCAGCGATGTGCGGGCCGCGCGGGGCTATAGCACCTGGCTTGCCTCGGGGGTGTGCGCGTCGAAGAACTATCGTCTGTGGTCGGCGGCACATCGCGCGACGGGCGCTGAGCTTTCCCTGCAACGTTCCACGCTTGGCGCGTTGCCGCATCCGCTGATCAGCATTGTTGTGACCGTGTTCAACCCGCCGCTTAACTTTTTGCGGGATTGTGTGGAATCGGTTAAGGCGCAATCCTACGATAATTGGCAGCTTGTGCTGATGAACGCCAGCGGGGAAAACGAGGAGGTCGAGAGTTATTTGGCTTCGTTGGATGACGCTCGCATTGTTATACAGGCGATTGCGAACCGCGATATCGCAACGAACACGAACAAGGGCATCGAGCTGGCCGAAGGCGACTACGTGGCGTTTCTCGATCATGATGACGTGCTCGAGCCCGACGCGCTGTTTCGCTATGTTGCCGCATTGTCCGATAACCCTGATATCGATCTTTTCTATTCCGATGAGGACCGCTTGCACGAAGGCGAGCTGCGCAATCCCGCCTTCAAAACCTATCCGAACCTCACCAAGTTGTACGCCTACAACTACGTGACCCATTTCCTGATGGTCAGTCGATATGCCCTTAAGCGCACCGAGCGGTCGCAGCCGGATGTTGCGGGCGCGCAGGACTACGACTTGACGCTGAAATGCTTCGAGGTCGCCCGTCGTATCCATCACGAATCGAGGGTTCTGTACCATTGGCGCGAACATGAGGGCTCGACTGCCGGGGGGACCGACCAAAAGCCCTATGCGCACAAGGCGGGCCAGTTGGCTCTTAAGCGGCATCTGGAAAGAAGAGGTTTGCGGGTGGTCGTGAGCGACGGGGTGCTGCCCTATACCTATGATGCAAGGTTTGCGCTACCCGACGAGAAGCCGCTGGTGAGCGTCGTTATCCCGAGTAAAGACCATGCTGACTTGCTCGAGAGGTGCGTAAGGTCGATTCTGGATCGTTCGACGCATGAAAACCTGGAAGTGATCATCGTCGAGAACAATAGCAGCGAGGCGGAGACGTTCGCACTGTACGAGCGTTTAGCCGCCGACGCGCGCGTTCGCATTGAAACCTGGAGTCCCGACCTCCTTGTCGAGGGTGCTCCTTGCGAAAACGGGTTTAACTATTCGAGTATCGTTAATTTTGGCGCGGCCTGCTCCAAGGGCGATTTCCTTGTGCTGCTGAACAACGACACCGAGGTGATCGAACCTGCCTGGATCGAGCGTATGCTCGGCGATCTGATGCGTCCCGAGGTTGGCGTTGTGGGCGCAAAACTGCTGTTTGAGGATGGTCTGATCCAGCATGCCGGCATGATCGCGAACGGGAATGGCGATTTTGCGCACGTGAACCGAGACCTGCCCGGTGACGCGCTCGGGTATGCGTATTCCGCCGGCATGCCGCAGGAATACTCCATGGTCACCGGTGCGTGCCAGATGGTTTCCCGCAAGCTGTTCGACGAGCTGGGAGGCTACGACGAGCAGCTTGCGGTGGGCTTCAATGATGGTGACTTTTGCCTGCGCGTCGGGGAGGCGGGCAGAGTGGTGGTGTACGAACCGCGCGCCGTTTTGCGCCATCGCGAGTTTTCCTCGCGCGGCCGCGAGTCGACCGACGCGCGCCTGGCGGCAAGGTTGCTGCAAGAGAAAAGCCGCATCATCGCCAAGCACCCGGCGTTTTTCGCTAGCAACGATCCCGCGGTGAATCCAAACCTCAACCAGCTCAGCGACTGGTGGGAGTTGGGGGATTGGCGGGGATAAGGCCGCACGACCGGGAAACGGGGTCCGTTCGCACGGTTGCGACAGTGTTTTTGTGCCGTGATGATGCGCCAGCGCGACGCCGCCGGGTTGCTCGCTCTCCGGGCGGGGCGAGGTTCGGGCCGGTTTCGCGGGTTGCGGGGCCGGTCCATGCGTCCTATTTCCCCAACCGATCTTTGACTTTTGCGAACGGGGAGACCAGCTTTTCGCCAACCTTGAATGTAGTGGAGGTGCGGATTTCCGAGAGTTGCGTTTCCAGGTCGTTCATATGCCTGCGTTCAAGGACGAAATAATGGAAGGCGATTTCCGCGAGGTCCTTTTCGGCTATGCGCATGCAGCATTCGTGTCTGATTGGGACGAATGCTTTTTCGATAGGGAAATTCGTGATGTCCAGACGTGCGAGCCCTTTGCTCTTCATCGCGTCGACGATTGCCGCGAACGATTCGAACGATTTGGCGCGGTAGACGTTCATGGCTACGGCTTCCTCGGCCCAGTTCACGAATGAGTCATGATAGAGCTGCCAGGTCCCGTTGTCCTCCAGCGATGCACGCAGCGCCAGAAATGCCTGGTAGAAGTCAAGGGGGCTTGCATCGGCGGTGTAGAGCGCGCTGTTCTGGTTGTTGCAGCGGTAGAAGTGCAGCGACTCGTCGAGCAGCGAGATCCGTTTGGTCTCCGAAAGCGCGCGGCAGGTGAACAGGATGTCTGCCATGCGCTTGACGTGCTGAAAAACCAGATTGTGCTCGTGGACGAACGATGCGCGGAACAGTTTGTTGTGCACCCAGTTTTGAAACGAGTTGAAAATGCGCTCAGGGTTGTCAGCGGGGGAGAAGACGCGCCTGCTGGCATCGGCCCAGTTGCGAATCCATGAGGTATCGAAGCATTCGGGGCAAGGGCGGCGCTCGCTGGTCTTGTCATCGAGGTACGTGGTGCGGAATATCACGATGTCGGAATCGTCCTGCTCGCCTTGGTGCATGGCGTGCTCGAGCAAGGTCGGCTCCATGATATCGTCGGAGTCCAGGAAGTAGAGCCATTCGCCGCTTGCGAGGGCTCGCCCGTGGTCGCGCGTCGGGCCTTCGCCTGGCTCGGATTCCTTTGCGAGAACGATGCGATGGTCTTGGCGGGCGAGCTCCTTGAGGATTTTGGGAGTGCCGTCGGTAGAGTTGTTGTCAACGCAGATGACCTCGATGTCGCCCATGGTTTGCGCAAGCGCGCTTTGAACGGTATCCGCAAGGTAGCGCTCTGCATTGTAGCAAGGGATGATGATTGATACTTTGGGCATGGGTCCTCCAGTCGGTTGATGCAGTGCTTATGATACTAGATGCTGCATATGCTCATGCGCTACGCATGCTATCAGGCGTTCGTGTCTAATGCGTATTTCAAGGGGAATGCATCACGGCCTCGCAGTTCTGATACTGTATACAGGAATGGCGTCAACGCCGATTCCCTTTTCGAAGGGTTAGTTCAGTACGCGATTAAGGTGGCTACGTCCATGGCTTTGTGCACGAAGCAAGTTAAACGCGATTGGTTTATCCTGCGTTCGCTTGTGTCGAAAGACTTCAAGTTAAAGTATCGCCGTAGTATGCTCGGCGTTCTTTGGTCGGTCCTTAACCCTCTTCTTATGATGATCGTCCTGACGGCTGTGTTCTCTACGGTGTTCCGCTTTAACATCGAGAACTTCCCGTTGTATTTGATCTTGGGTCAGACGTTGTTCACGTTCATGTCTGATGCTACCTCTTCCGCAATGAGCTCGATTATCGATTCGGCTCCGCTTATCAAGAAGATTCGCATTAACAAAGCATTGTTTCCTCTGGAAAAGGTGTCATTTGCGCTGGTGAACTTCATGGTGTCGCTTATCGCTGTTGTAGCGGTTATGCTGTTCTTCAAGGTCGTGCCAACCGTTAACATCCTTTGGCTTCCCTTCCTTTTGCTGACGATTTTCCTATTTAGTCTTGGAATTGGTCTTTTGCTGGCTGCCTTGTCGGTCTTCTTCCGCGATGTTATGCACCTATGGAGCGTGCTGCTAACCGCTTGGACTTACGCTACGCCGCTGTTTTACCCCGTTGAGATTTTGCCGGAATGGGCCGTTCCGATTATGAATGCAAACCCTATGTACTACTATGTGTCGTTCTTCCGTGAGATTGCACTGTACGGCTCAGCGCCAACTCTTGAGCAGATTGCCATTTGCCTTTTTTGCGGTGTCGGTGCCCTTATAGTGGGTTTTGCAGTTTTCAAGAAGCAAGAAAAGAAGTTCATTCTTTACGTTTAGGAGTGGGTGGCTATGCCGGAAAATGTGAACACGAGCGTTCTTTCTTCCGATCAGCTGCCGGCTGAGGAAGAGGATAATCGCCCGGTTATGATCGATGTGGAGCATGTCTCCATGTCGTTTAATATGGCAAGCGAGCAGTTGAATAATCTGAAGGAGTATGCGATTGCCATTGCGCGTGGCAAGCTGTTCTTTGAGGAATTCAAAGCGCTGGACGACGTTTCTTTCAAAGTGCGAAAGGGCGACGTTTTCGGCATCATGGGAACCAACGGCTCAGGCAAGTCGACTATTCTGAAGATAATTGCGGGAGTGCTTGAGCCCTCCAAAGGAAAATGCACGGTCAATGGCAATATCGCCCCGCTGATCGAGCTTGGTGCTGGTTTCGACATGGACCTGTCGGCGCGCGAGAACATTTACCTTAACGGTGCGTTATTGGGCTATTCAAAGGACTTCATCAACGAGCATTTCGATGAGATCGTCGAATTTGCAGAGGTGGAAAAATTCCTGGATATGCCGCTTAAGAACTACTCCTCAGGCATGGTGTCGCGCATCGCGTTTGCCATCGCTACGGTTATCGTCCCTGAAATCCTCGTAGTGGACGAAGTCCTCTCCGTTGGCGACTTTATGTTCCAACGAAAGTGCGAAAACCGTATCACGCAACTTATTGAAGAGCACGGGGTTACCGTTCTGATCGTCTCGCATAGCAATGATCAGATTGCCCGTTTGTGCAACAAAGCTATCTGGATCGAAAAGGGCCATACGCGGTTGATGGGCGATGCCGGATACGTTGCTCGAATTTATGGGGGCTTGGGAGGACGCACCGGCAGCAAAGAATCGGAAGAGTGTGTGCTCGATGCTCTTAAAACTGCATTAGCTAAAGACGATGACGAGTTGAAGAGTCGCTATTCGGTTGTCGAAGGCGAGAATTCTGGGAGCAGAAATAATCGAATGATGCTGCAGTCCTGGAAGGGCCGTGAGGCTTCCTCTGTATGTTTGGTTGGTGATTCGACGCATGCAAATGCTGTTGTTGCAAGTGGGTTTGCTGGTGCCCTAGGGGCCCCAATTGTCGCATGCGGGGGAAATGAGAAGTTATCCGAATCGGCAGAGCATGCATTGCTTGAGCTTCATCCCGATAAGATTTTCGTTTTCAGGTCCGATGGCCCGGAAGATAAGGTTATCGACCAGCTGGAATCTTATTCATGGAAGCCAACAGTTATTTCGTTCGGCGAGGGCGTTACGGCGACTGACCTATCTCAACAAGCATTCGACTATGGTAGGGATTATGGCTTATGGGGCGACGAAGCGTATGTGGTCGATTTCACCGACAATTCCCAATCGCTTTTGCTTTCGCCGATGACGTATGCCAAGCATGCTCCTGTTTTCGTGCTGAATCCATGGCAGGAAGATTGCTCTGCCATCATTGCCTCATTAACATCAGCGAATATTAATCGCATTGCGCTTGTTGGACCCGGAGCATCGAAATTCCAGGACAAATTCGATTCAGCGGGCTTGCGTACCAATCTAATTGCTGCTGGTGGGGGAGATACTTGCTTCGAGGTCTTTAAGATGGTCTTCGACTTCATGCCCTCTATCGGGCGATCGGGTTCTGGAATGGAGTTGATGATTGCCTCTCGCGATTTCGATCAGTGGCCTGAGCTATTAACTGTTGGGTGCTGTGGTGGTGCGAATCATTCCGCGCTAATGATGATGGATAAAACCAACCTTGATAGCGAGGCGGCATGTCTTGACTATCTCGCCTCTCATGCAGGTTCCGTTTCTCGGTTGCTGTTTGTCGGCGGTCGCTTGGGGCTTGGCGCCGAGGAGCAGGCCATGCTTGCTTCTTCTATCGCATAATTAGTTGTTTGATTGCTATTTTTCTATAAGGATTCGATCACATGCATATCTCATTTGGGAAAATATGCCGCGGCGATGGCATTGCTTATATTGAAACGATTGTCCATTGCAGTCAGCAATATGCGCATGCTCGCTTCTTGGCGCGCTCTGAAGACGGGGTCCCGTTGCCAATTGAGTCCTACAGGTATCAAAAAGCGGGAACCTACGTGCTGGCAACGCCTTTGTTGGATACGGATAAAATTATCATTGAGTCTGTGGTGTTTGATGATAAAGGTAACGAGATAGCCAAGACCGAAAAATCTATTAGTCGATTCATGATTAAATGGCTATCGAGGCTTAACTATAGACTTGATTTTAAAACTGTATCGGCATTACGTGACATAGATGATTACACCTACTCGGATCAAATCCATATTCGGTTGACCACGTTTGTTGAATCCTACGAAAAACAGCAGTATATTATCAAAGGCTTCGTTTGTGCTCCTGTCAACGCTAGTGGACTCTCTCTGTCGTTGTTAGATAACAAGGGATGCAAGGTAGACGCAGCGGATATCGTATTCGGCAGGACCTCCTCTACGGTTGCCTTGGGTTTGAAGCGTACCGAGATTGATTTTACCCTTCGTCTTTCCAAGGAATGCATTTCTTATTGTTTGGTAGCAGCTGCGGACAACCTCAGCAGATCCGGCTTCATTTGTTTTGATCAATGCTCTATCGATTTGTTTTCTGATCGATATAACCCGTTGTTCTATCGATGCACTGGTCCAGTTGCCTATGAGAGGAGCGTTGAATCCAGGAAACGCTTTTCTCGGGGTTTAAAGCCAAATGATTTTGTTCGAACGGGTAATACCGCATTTAGCGTTGTTGTCCCGTTGTTCCATACTCCTCTTCGCTTTCTTAACGAGATGATTCAGTCCGTTGAGGATCAGATATATACGAATTGGGAGCTGCTCCTGGTGAATGCAACACCGGAAGACCAATCACTCTGTGCAGCATTGGAAGCGCTTCAAGATTCTCGAATAAAGGTTATAACGCTAGAGGGAAATCTTGGTATCGCCGATAATACCAATATTGGTATTGAGGCTGCTACTGGCGATTATATTGCGCTCTTTGATCATGATGATGTGCTGGATGAACGCGTGCTATATGAATATGCGAAGGCGATTGAAGCCAATCCGCAGATTGATGTTCTTTATTGCGATGAAGATTTTCTTACTGAATCCGGTACGTATGCTTCGCCGCATTTCAAATCAGATTTGAATATTGATTTGTTGAGATGCCATAACTATATTACGCATTTGCTTACTGTGAGATCGGAGCTAGCAAAGAACTTAAAGCTTCGAAAAGAGTTCGATGGTGCTCAAGACTATGATTTCGTGCTAAGGTTAGCAGAGCTTACGGAGCAATTTCACCATGTTCCGGATGTCTTGTATCACTGGAGAATTAGTGATACCTCTACGGCTAAGGATGCTGGAAACAAATCATATGCAACTTTGGCGGGACAGAAAGCGCTTCAGCAGCATTTGAATCGACTGGGGATCCGTGCAACTGCCTGTGAAACCGATAAACCTTGTTTCTATCGAGTTGAGTATGCTGTTTCCGGACAACCTAAGGTGTCCATCGTTATACCAAACAAAGATTGCGCTAAGGTACTCACGCGGTGCGTTGATTCTATCGAAAAGAAGACAACCTACTCGAATTTCAATATTTACATAGTTGAGAACAATAGTACCGAAAGCTCTACTTTTGACTGCTATGAGCGTTTGATGTCCGAATACCCTAACATTAAGTTGCTGAAATGGGAAGAGGAGTTTAACTATTCCGCTATCAATAATTTTGGCGTTGGTCAGGCGGATGGAGATTATATTCTCTTCCTTAACAATGACACAGAGGTTATAGCTGGAGACTGGATTGATTCGATGCTGTCGATCTGCCAAAGGGAAGACGTCGGTGCGGTTGGCGCAAAATTGCTCTATCCCGACAACACTGTTCAGCATGCTGGCGTTTTGATGATAGCATGTCAGAGCGTTAATGATGTCGCTGGCCCAATTCATGTGTTCAACAATATCGATGCAGATGATCCCGGCTACATGCGACGTGCTGTTCTCACGCAGGATGTTTCCGTGGTAACTGCTGCTTGCATGATGGTGGAGAAGCGGTTGTTTGAGGAATTGGGCGGTTTCGATGAGTATTTTGCAGTTGCTTTCAATGATGTTGATTTTTGCCTGAGGGTTCGCGACACCAATCGCCTTGTCGTGTTTACCCCAGATGCGAAGCTCTATCATTACGAATCTATCAGTCGAGGATATGATTCGTCAGGGAATAATATGCGTCGTTTCATAGAGGAACAAGGCAAGCTCAGGACTCGTTGGAGCAAATATTATTGCAGCGGTGATCCGTATTTCGGGACAGCTAGCACGTCGGTTTTCTATGTTCCGAGCTGGTGCAAAATATAGCAAAGCGCGCACTTCTATTCGAATGGATACGGATTTAGATAATGATTAACGCGAGAAGCGAAAAGAAAACTTTTTATATAAAGATAAGCAAGATTGTATTGTCATCAGCGGCAATCTTGCTGATTTACATGTATTACTATGCTAATTGCCATTCGAGGATGTATCTAACCATTTTTGGTTTAATTGCTATTGGTGCTATCACACTCATCGCGTTGGCGCTATTTAAACGTATCACGCTTGAATCAACAAAATTGTTCGCTGCGGTGCTGCTCATTTCTGGTATATTTTTCACTTTTGCGTTTACTCCTGGATCTGTACCAGATGAAACGTTTCATTACTGGTCTTCATACTATTACTCAGATCTCATACTTGGTGGTGAGGTTGATTACGAAAACACCATGCTGGAAATGCGGCAAACTGATGCTGACTTGTATATAGCGAATGAGCTTTCTGCTGATATGTATTCCAAGACGATAGCTTCCTTGGGTGAGGCGTCTGGTAGTCATGAGACTACCATGGTGTTGGTGAGTCCTGGGGCATTAAATTCAGCACAAAATCCGTTCTATATCAAATTGCCTTCAGTACTTGGAATTTGTTTGGGAAGACTGGCTGGTTTTGATGCTGTGGTTACCTTCTATTTAGGGAGGGTATTAAATTTCATTCTGTTCGCTGTCTTGGCTCTTATGGCTATCAGGCTGACTCCCGTCGGCAAAAATGGATTAAAGGTCATTTGCCTTCTTCCTATGACGCTTCATATCTGCGCGTCCTATTCATATGATGCAGGCACTATCGGCCTATCATTTTTGTCGATTGCGCTATTGCTGCGGCTATGGATAAGTGAAAACCAGGCGACTAATAAGCTCCTGGCCTTCATTGTGATACTGCAGATATTGCTCGTTCCCTGTAAACTCGTGTATTGTGCTTCGTTGCTTATTGGATTATTTGCTCCTCGGCGTTGTTTTGCTAGCCGCAAGCAAATGCTTGCTTTCAAAGTTGGTATTTGTGCCGGAGTTGTTTTCCTCTTTGTGCTTACAAAGCTTAATTCGGTTTCGTCTATGGCAACAGGGCCTTCTTCTGGCCTGGATCAACGCGGGGATGAATTTGGCCACTTTTATACGCTTCAAAGTGCATTGGCCGATCCTGTAGCCACTATCGGATTATTTTTGGGATCTATGTTGTTGACAGGGGATTTTTATGTTCAAACGTTAGTTGGGGGCTCTTTGGGCTGGTTTCAGAACACTATCGTAGCGCCAAGCTACATTGTGTTTGCCTATCTCGCGATTTTGTTTCTGGCGTATATTCGATGCGATCCTGATCAGGAAAGATGTGTGGAAGGACGATTGAGAATTCTTTGCCTGATTGTACCTCTGCTGGCTTGGTTAGCAGTAATGGTTTCCATGTATCTCGGTTGGACGTTTGATACGGAACCAGTGATCCTCGGGATTCAAGGGAGATACTTTTTACCAGTTTTACCACTGTTCATGTTAGGGTGTCGGTTTAACTCGCTGTCATTTAAAATCAATAGCGCAAATCTTATGATTGGTTCAATTGTCGTTCTCAATTGCCTTTATATGATGAGAACCTTTTCTATAGTTTTGCAATAGCTCTAACTTGCCAATGTGGTGGCTGGTGAATACGCTAGAAATTTCACCAGCCACCACATGTTCTATATCAGCGAGAGTTTGCCTTTTGGCATGCTTGCAGTACTTTTTCTGCTGTTCTTTGCCACGAGAATTCTGCGCGAACCCTTGCTCCGATGTTTCGCGCTAATATTTTATTTCGTTCGAGATTTTCCTGAATGCTGACGATATCTTCTGCAATCTCGGTGCTTGATTGACTTTGGAGAATAACGCCATATTCTTTACTCGGAATCATTTCCGGCACACCGCCAACGTTGGTGATGATGGGTGTCGTGTAGCATGCTGCCGCTTCGAGAAGCGAGGTCGAGAACCCTTCTGATCTTGTTGGCAGGCAAAAAATGTCACTTGAGATCAATAACGCGGCAATATCTTCAGCCGGTAGTTTTCCAAGAAGTGTAAGGTTTCCAGGGTTATTGTTTTCGAGCATGCTCATCAAAGGGCCATCGCCTGCAAGCGCGAACTTTATATTTGGCCTGTTGCGTAACTGCCTCGCGGCATCTAACAATTCGTTAATGCCCTTTTCGGGAATCAAACGGCCTGTGAATGAGACCAGGAAATCATCATCAGCTAGTTGAAGCTCGTTTCTGAAATCTCGATTTGACGCACTTGCGTAATAGCTGTCAGCGTCAATCGAATTGTTCAAGACACCTTTTCCTTCAATCCCAAATGTTTTGAGCCACTTAACGCTTTCATTTGAAACGCCATAAAAATCAATTGGATGGCGCTTCAGTAAGGCGGTAATCATATGCTCGTGGGCCTTTACAGCAAGGTCGATTATGGGATTTCCCAATGTCAGATATGCAGATCCATGATCAATCACAATTGGCTTTATATTGTGATTTTCGGCATGCTTCACACCGAGAAACGTGTGAGGGTAAAACCTGGTATTGATAACTAAATAGTCGGTCGGTTGAGAATAGATTCGCCTCAGAAGCTTGTCGAAAGTAGCATTTCGCCTTGGAACAGGAAGCCTGCCTCCAATTAGGGGATGGCAGGGTAGGCGGTATACGGTTGCTCCGCTTTCGAGCGTCTCCTCTTCTGCGAGGTTGAATACGTTGTTCGTAACAATGCACGCGTGAACTCCCAAGTGCTCAAGCTGGTTTGCCAGATTATGGGTATACTTCTCGACTCCGCCAATATTCGGTAAGTAATTAGCGGAATATATGAATAACGTTTTGCGCATGCTCTCTCCGAGTAATTACTAACGATTATTTCGCTGCTCTGCTTTAATTGCATCAACTTCTTTGCGAAGCAAAGCTACCTCTTGCACGAGTGTTTTCGAATATGCGGTTTGCTTGCTGGCGATCACGCTCAAAGAAAGGCATATCACTAACAGGCAAATGATTCCGATTATGAAGATAAAGTTAGACGGAAGGGCAATACCGATTGCGTCTGCAAGCCAATATATCGGAGTAGGGAATAAGGCACATAATGTGATGATAACTGCAAGAAACACCCACAGCAGCGAATAACTTAGCAAGAGTCTCTTACTAGAGACCAGGCGAATGATGTATATCAACAGCAGTAATCCCAGTATTGCTAAGATTATGGATGTATGTGTGAGCATTGCCACTCCTATTTTTCTGAGCGCTTTTCTATGCGGCACATCGCAATCGCCAAGCTGACTTTGATCATGTAATACACGCTGCTAAACACTTTAATCGATGAGGTGCCGCCGGCCCGCTCTTTCATTTCTACGGATACTTCGCTCACCGTTAGCCCGTGGTTTAACGATTCAGCTATCGATTCCGGTTCGGGGTAATCGATGGGATAAGTTCGTGAGAACAGCTCCAGTGCGCGTCTTCCGCTCGCTCTGAAACCAGATGTAGGATCGGTGATGTTCTTCTTGTACAGAAGCTTCAACATGAACGATAGCCATTTAATGCCAATTCGGCGCATTGCGGTGGATTGAAAGCCCTCGGTTTGAATTAAGAACCGTGATCCTATAGCCAAATCTGCTCCAGCTTCGATCTCCTTGATAAGCAAAGGTAT
Organism: Eggerthella sp. AM16-19; assembly: GCF_003474385.1. NCBI lineage: Bacteria > Bacillati > Actinomycetota > Coriobacteriia > Eggerthellales > Eggerthellaceae > Eggerthella > Eggerthella sp. AM16-19. The sequence continues at coordinate 27,857 of NZ_QUCY01000021.1, read as the reverse complement.
GTAGCTGATATCATGTTGGCCGTCACCGTCAACCTGAATGTCAACGTCGTAACCGTTCCGAAGGGCATACTTGTGCCCCGCTTGAACCGCTCCGCCAATCCCGAGATTTCGCGGAAGGTCCAGGACGTTCAGGTTGCTCTCCTTGCAAATTCTTAGAGTCGAATCCGTTGAACCGTCGTTCACGATAATGTAATCATAGCCGGCAGATTCGATTTTTTTAGCAACGCTGAGGATGCAGTCTTCTTCGTTATACGCTGGTATGACGAGCAGCGTTTTCAGCTTTGGCGTTGCGCTGCTGTTGCACTTATCCATGAATATCTGCGTACTCCCTTGTAGCTTTAGCATTTTCCCTTGTTGAAGTATGACGCAACTTGCAGCATATTGCGAGTTTAGGCTTGCGTGCACGTTTGGTTTGCTAGGTCTTTTCATAACAAACGCTGAAAACTGGCTGAAAAGGGGGTAGGCTTTTCGTGCGATTGGAGCTTTAATGATTACCTCGCATCTGCGAAACGATAAGATAAGAGTGTTATGGATGATGCTATTCATCCATGGCATTTCTTCGGGTGCCGCCATCGTGTTCGATGGCGGTATTTATGGTGCTGGTTATTGCTGAGGAGGATTTATATGAAGGGTATTATTCTTGCCGGCGGATCTGGCACTCGTTTGTATCCGCTTACGTTAGTCACGAGCAAGCAGTTGCTCCCCATCTATGACAAGCCGATGATCTACTATCCTATGTCAGTGCTTATGATGGCTGGCATTCGTGACATCCTTGTCATTTCCACGCCACAGGACCTGCCGAACTTCGAGCGTCTTTTGGGAGACGGCTCCCAGTTCGGTGTGAAGTTGTCCTACGCTGAGCAGCCTAGCCCTGACGGTCTTGCGCAGGCGTTCATCATCGGTGAGGAGTTCATCGCCGGCGAGCCTTGTGCGCTGGTGCTTGGCGACAACATCTTCTACGGCAACGGGCTGGGGGACCACCTGCGCAGCGCCGTCAAGGCCGCCGAGTCCGGCAAGGGCGCCACGGTGTTCGGCTACCACGTTGACGACCCCGAGCGCTTCGGTGTGGTGGAGTTCGACGAGAACTACAACGCCGTGTCCATTGAGGAGAAGCCCGAGCATCCCAAGAGCAGCTACGCCGTCACCGGCCTGTACTTCTATGACTCGCGCGTCTGCGAGCTCGCCAAGAAGGTTGAGCCCTCTGCGCGCGGCGAGCTGGAGATCACCGACCTCAACCGCATGTACCTGGAGGACGGTACCTTGTCCGTCGTCACTTTGGGACGTGGCTTCGCATGGCTGGACACTGGCACCATGGAGAGCCTCTACGAGGCAGGCGAGTTCGTGCGTGCAGTTGAGCGCAGCCAGGATATCCCTGTTTGCGTGCCCGAGGAGATTGCTTGGGAGAACGATTGGATTGACACTGATCAACTGCGTGAATGTGCGAAGAAATACGGCAAATCGGTTTATGGCCAGCATTTGAAGCGTGTCGCCGAAGGCGAGTTCGTTAATAAGCGTCGTTAAATGTTATCTGAAACGCCCTCGCTTTGTGCGGGGGCGTTTTGCTGTATATGCAGTGCAATTCTGCCAAGCTGCTATGTTGGCTGGTATTCTATTGAAGATTGCAAAGATGTAAATTTCCCAATAGAGGGTTTCTATTCAAGGAGGATGGCGTGGCTGAAACTTTCGAGCCCAAAAACATCATCGTCACGGGCGGCTGCGGCTTCATCGGCAGCAACTTCGTGCACCATGTGGTGCGGGAGCACCCCGAGGTGCACGTGACGGTGCTGGACAAGCTGACCTATGCGGGCAACCGCGAGAACATCGCGGGGCTGCCCGCCGACCGCGTGGAGCTCGTGGTCGGCGACATCTGCGACGCCGAGCTGCTCGAGAGGATCGTCCCCGGCCACGACGCCATCGTCCACTACGCCGCCGAGTCCCACAACGACAACTCCATCGCCGACCCGGAGCCCTTCCTGCGCACCAACGTCGAGGGCACCTTCCGCCTGCTCGAGGCCGTGCGCAAGCACGGCATCCGCTACCACCACGTCTCCACCGACGAGGTCTACGGCGACCTGGCGCTCGACGACCCGGCGCGCTTCACCGAGTCCACGCCCTACAGGCCCAGCTCCCCGTACAGCTCCACCAAGGCGGCCTCCGACATGCTCGTGCGCGCCTGGACCCGCACCTACGGGCTTCGCACCACGATCTCGAACTGCTCGAACAACTACGGCCCCTACCAGCACGTGGAGAAGTTCATCCCGCGCCAGATCACCAACATCATCGACGGCGTGCGCCCCAAGCTCTACGGCAAGGGCGAGAACGTGCGCGACTGGATCCACACCGAGGACCACTCGAGCGCCGTGTGGACCATCCTCACGAAGGGCCGCACGGGCGAGACCTACCTGATCGGCGCCGACGGCGAGCGCAACAACATCACGGTCCTGCGCATGATCCTGGAGATGATGGGCAAGGACCCCGGCGACTTCGACTGGGTGCGCGACCGCCCCGGCCATGACCGCCGCTACGCCATCGACTCCACCAAGCTGCAGACCGAGCTCGGCTGGCGCCCGGCGCACAACGACTTCGCCGAGGGCCTCAGGCAGACCATCGGGTGGTATCGCGACAACGAGGCCTGGTGGCGCCCGGCCAAGGCGGCCACCGAGGCGCGCTACAAGGCGCAGGGCCAGTAAGGGGGCGGCATGTCTGAGTTCGAGTTCGAGAAGCAACTGAAGGCCCAGAACACCAACATCCCCGGGATGCTGGTGTTCGACCTTCCCGTGCACGGCGACAACCGCGGCTGGTTCAAGGAGAACTGGCAGCGCGCCAAGCAGATTGGCATGGGCCTGCCCGATCTGGGCCCCGTGCAGAACAACATCTCCTTCAACGCGGAGCGCGGCGTGACGCGCGGCATCCACGCCGAGCCCTGGGACAAGTACATCTCGGTGGCCACGGGATCGGTCTTCGGCGCGTGGGTGGACCTGCGGCCGGGCAAGAGCTTCGGCGAGGTCTACACGTGCGTCATCGACCCCTCCAAGGCCATCTACGTGCCCCGCGGCGTGGGCAACTCCTTCCAGGCGCTCGAGGACGGCACGGCCTACACGTATCTCGTGAACGCCCACTGGTCGGCCGAGCTCAAGAAGACCTACACGTTCGTCAACCTCGCCGACCCAGAACTCGGCATTGACTGGCCCATCCCGCTCGACGAGTGCGAGCTTTCAGAGGCCGACAAGCACCACCCGATGCTCGAGGACGCGATCCCCATGGCGCCCCGCCGCACGCTCGTCACCGGCGCGAACGGCCAGCTCGGCCGCGCGGTGCGCAAGCTCGCCGAGGAGCGGGGAATCGCCGATTCCTTCGACTTCGGCGACCGCGACGAGTTCGACTTCTCGGACCCCGCCGGCTACTCCAAGGTCGACTGGACGCTCTACGGCGCCGTGATTAACTGCGGCGCCTACACCGCCGTCGACGCTGCCGAGACCCCTGAGGGCAGGAAGGCTGCATGGGCCGCCAACGCCCAGGGCCCGGCGCTGTTGGCGAGAGTCTGCGCCGAGCACGGGATCACGCTTGTGCACGTCTCGAGCGACTACGTGTTCGACGGCACCGTCGAGGAGCACACGGAGGACGAGCCCTTCAGCCCGCTGGGCGTCTACGGCCAGACCAAGGCCGCCGGCGACATCGCCGTTGCCAACTGTCCCAGGCACTACATCGTGCGCTCGAGCTGGGTCATCGGCGATGGCAAGAACTTCGTGAAGACCATGGCGGCGCTCTCCGACCGCTGCGCCGACCCCGGCGACGCGCTGAACCAGGTGACGGTGGTTGACGACCAGTTCGGGCGCCTGACCTTCACCCGCGACATGGCCGAGGGCATCTTCTGGCTGCTCGGCTACCGCGGTGGCGACAAGGAGCCGAGCAGCCCGTGCGAGCCCGGCACGTACAGCCTGACCGGCTCCGCCCGCGTGGCGTCCTGGGCCGAAGTCGCCGCGAAGGTGTTCGAGCTGCGCAACGGCAACGGTGACGCTGTCAAGCCCGTATCGACTTCCGAATACTACGCCAGCGCTAAGAGCCCAATCTCTCCGCGCCCGACGCATTCGGCGTTGACCCTGGACAAGCTGGCGGGAACCGGCTTTATCCCGGCTGATTGGGAAATGCGGATGACGGAGTACGTCAAATCGCTTTAACCTGTGATTGCTGATTTGCTATTGGGCTGCTGCGTTGTGTGGCGTAGCAGCCCAATTGTGTCATGGCTAATAATTGATGGGAAAGTGGGCGCCATGCAATACGACCCGAAGGTGTTGAGGAAGCTCCAGCTTGTTGAGTTGGGCATTTTGAAGGATGTTGATAAGGTTTGTCGAGAGAATGACATTACCTACTTTTTAGACTCAGGTTCGGTTCTTGGTGCCGTTCGCCATGGAGGATTCATTCCATGGGATGATGATATCGACATTGGAATGCCACGCGAGGATTATGATCGGTTTGTGGCTATTGCTCAAGATGAGCTTGGTGATGGGTACCTCGTTTCCAACCCTGAGAACAATCCGTACCAATCGGCTCAATTTACCAAAGTTATGCTGAAGGGAACTCGGTTTGTAAATGATGAAACTGAGGATGCCGGATTTGAGATGGGCGTATTCATCGATGTGCTTCCATATGATGCTTTGAGCTCGAATGCGACGCAAGAGAAAAAGCAAAGGCGTTGCTGCTTTTTGTGGCAAAGTTTGTCTTATCTTCGCTGCTCAGGTCATATCGTCGTTCCTCACCAAGGAGTTCTTGGGTCGATCGAGAAAGTCTTATGCCGATGTGCTCACTATGTTGTTAAGCATATTTTCTCGGCTGAGGCGATTAATGCAAAATTCGATGAGGTAGCTAGAAGTGCGAATACTGATGATCACGCTAAGTGCCTTCTTGTCATGTCGTATGCGCTTTCAAAGGCCTACCCTGAGACAATGATGCTTCCGCCTAAGCCCATCATTTTTGAGGGGGAAGAGTTTTTTGGACCGGCAAACCCGATTGGTTTTCTGGAATCGCTTTATGGCGATACTTGGAACCAGCTTCCTCCTGAGCACTTGAGAAGAAATCATGCGCCAAAGTTGCTAGAGTTTGAATCTTAGTTCTGCGCGATCATTTGGTGATAGACGAAAGGTGGTTTTGTGCAAAGCGATCTCCAGAAGGGTCTTTCTTTAAAAGCTAATATGTTCTGGAACTCTTTTGGATCAATTGTCTATTTGGGCTGCCAATGGCTGATTACTATACTCGTAGTGCGCCTGTCAACTGGATATGAGGATGCTGGGGCGCTTGCACTCGGAATGGCTGTATCTAATGTTTTCAGTCCTATTGGTTACTTTAAAGTCAGAACCTATCAGGTTTCTGACGTTAACAATCGATTCTCTTCGGGTGACTATATCGGTATGAGGATTCTGACCGTTACAATGTCGCTTGTCGTTATGCTCGTGTACGGTTTTGCAACTTGTTCATATTCTGATTTGCCAGTGGTGTTTTGCTACGGTTTATTTTCGTGTGGCCCGATTATCGTTGATGTTTACCACGGAATTGACCAAAGACATATGCGCATGGATATTATCGGCAAGAGTCTAATCATGCGTGGTGCTTTTTCGCTGATCTGCTTCGTAGGCGGCATGGTGTTGTTTAGGAGCTTGACTGCTGCTTTGTTGCTGATGACGATTTCGACATTCATGATTATTTTCTTATATGACATTCGTCAGTGTCGACAGTTTTCTGAGTCGTTGCGGCCCAATTTCTCTAAAAGCACCATACTTGAATTATTCGGGATTTGCTTTCCGATGGTAATTGCGCTGTTATTTTCTAGCGCTGCTCCATCGATACCTCGACAAATGCTTGGAGAAATGTATGGGCCATCGATTCTGGGCATTTACGCTTCAGTTGCAGCTCCAGTAGCGATTATTCAAATGGGTGCACAGTATGTTTACGCTCCTTTGATTGGCGTTCTTGCTGAACACTTTGCCGATAGAAATGTATCGAAATTTATAGGAACTATTGGTAAGGTTCTTCTGGCAATGGGCGTTATCATGATAGCTTCGATTTTACTTTTCGTAGTTATTGGAAAATCGCTGTTGGAGGTGTTGTATGGAGCCGATATGGCAAATCATGCAGACCTTTTGATTCCGCTCATTATCTGTACTGTGATTACTGCCCTATCTTGGTTCGTTGGGGATGTCTTAATTGTGATTAGACGCACAAAAGCAAATTGCCTGATGTATGCGATTAGCTTTTTTGTGTCAATTGTTTTATCTTATTTTTTGATTTGGCCGTTTGAATCCAATGGAGTTAGTTTTGCTCTTTCGATTGGATTCGGTGCTGGCCTGCTGTATGGATGTCTCTGCGTTCTATTGGCATGCCGACAGTTGCGAAGGACTGAGCAATCCTTGGTAGTAGGAAGAGATTAGAGTGGCTAAACCTTTTTTTTCGATTATTATTCCTGTATATAATTCTGAAAAATATCTCAGTGAGTGTCTCGATAGCATCAAGAACCAGTCTTTTACTGATTATGAGGTCATTCTAGTTGATGACGGTTCTTCTGATGGCAGCCTATCCATTTGCAAAGCTTACAGTTCTGAGGATTCTCGTTTCATTACGATTTATCAGGAAAATGCAGGAACATCGGCTGCAAGAAATACTGGTATACGCAATGCTAATGGAAGTTATATCACGTTCATTGATAATGACGATTGTTGGGTATCCTCGGCTGCTTTACAGTCGCTGTTCGATGTTTTGAATGAGTCACGAGCTAATCTAGTTGCATTTCAATCATTCGTATTCTCTGGTGCCGTCCCAAACGCTCCGCTCGTTGAAAATACGTCCTTATCTCAGTATGTTGACTCTCTTTCCTATGCAGATGCGTTGAAGATTTTAACCTCTAAAGGGTATCTGTGTTCTGCTGTTTGGACGAAAGCCTGTTCTTCAAAAATTGTGAAACCTTCGAATGGCGATTGGATTTTATTCCCCGAAGGGATGAGAAACGAGGATACGTATTGGACGGGCAAAGTAATTCAGCGGGCGAAATCCATCGCATGGTGTGACAATCCGTTTTACGCGTATAGAAAAGGGCATGAATATGCGCAAACCTCGAAGCCTCTTTCTCTTCAACAGGTTGATGATTTAACTAGTGTTTGCCTCGAGCTGGCGAGTGATATTAATGTCTTAGACTTGACTGAAGATGTGAAAATAGCGCTTCGATCCTTTCTCGCGTACCCTTATTCTGTTTGGATTGGGCAAAGCTCCATCGTTCATATTCATCCCAGCGATTCTGACTATAAGAAGATGAAGTCATTGTTGCCGGTCTTAGCCTGTTCTGATAATCCATCGGTTGTATTTGTTAGGAGAATCGTAAAGGTATTTGGTTTCAATATCGCAAGACACCTGTGCGCATTGTTTTTAAGATTAAAATACAGAAATATCGCTGGCTAATCGGTTGGCCCGTTATTTGAGCAGGTGGTTAATGGGCCATGATTAACCACCTGCTGTTCATTTCTGATTATTTTCCTTCGCGCCTGCTTCGTTTTACTAGGTAGTTCTTTGTTGCGAAGAAAGTGTTTACCAGTCCAGTGTTCTTGAGGTTGTATACGCCTTGGCCAACTAATCCTGCCATGTGGGGGAGGGGGTTGATCTTGGGGCAGGGGATGCCGCGCAGACCTGCGTACAGACGCTTCATGCCGGGAGACACCTCGTTGTCTGTGAATACCAAGTTTGCATCCATGCGCTCAAACATGTGCTTAGCGGCTTCGCGCACATCGTCATGCGTGAGGTCGACTTCCTCGATGATGCCCGACAGATACGTGAACCCACGGCTGTTGTGCGCGCGCAGGATGCGCTCATCGGTAACGTTCAGGCGCTCTAGGACGTCCATCATATCGTTCCAGCGCTCAAGCGGCAGCAACGTGTTCGTGTGAGCGAATTTTTTGGACTTCTCGGGCGTTTCCTCGCGATAGCAATAGTAGGCGGTGTCGAAGTACCCGATGCGGTTGGTTTGGCACAGCGTTTCCACCAAGAAGGGGTTGTCGGCCCAGCCGGCACCGGGGATCTCTTTGAAACGGATGTTGTGCTCGTTCAGAAATGACTTGCGATAGACGGCAGACCAGATGGATGGATGGTGGCACAGCAGATGCGCAGCGTCCGCGATTGCAAATGGCTGATGGTCGGGATGAATGCGGTTTTTGTAGCTGCAGTTCAGCTTTTGTTGCCCCTTGGTGTCGGGCATCCAAATACGCCAGTACGGCGTCTTTACGATGTCGAGGGGCGTGCCCTCGTTAGCGAACTTTTGCGCGAATGCCAACATGTCCTTGTACATGTTCGGTTCGATCCAGTCATCGGGCTCCACGATGGAAATCCACGCGCCCGTAGCTTCGGCAAGTCCGCGGTTGCATGTGGCGCCGTAGCCTTGGTTTTGTTTGTCGATGATCTTAATGCGCTCATCCGAGACCGCGTAGCGTTGCATGATGGACAGCGAGTCATCGGTGCTGCCGTCGTTCAGCAGGATGATTTCGAGTTCCCTATGCGTCTGCCCCGTGATGCTGTCAAGACACTGCTCCAGATAGGGGCCTGCGTTGTAGATCGGCACGATAACCGATACAAGCGATTCGCTCATGTTCGTCCTTTTCCACTTGCGTTATTTAAAGCGCAATCAGTTGGTAATTTGCCAAACTAAGTTAATCATAACGTAAAATATACGTTTGCTTGTTAATCACCATAAGGAAGGCTTTCCCATGTGGGGTTTGTTTTTTATAGCAGCGGCTATCGTCGCATTGTCGTTGTTCCTGCCGTCGTATCTTGTATTGCGTGGTTTTCGGATTGACGGAATCGTTGCAGTTTCAAGCGCTCCGTTAATCTCGGTTGCGGTCTACGTTCTTCTCGGCTTGCTGTATGCGCAGTTCGGCATCTCTTCTTCTTGGGTATCTTTGTTCCTGCCCTATTTGGTCGTCTCGGTGGTTTTGTTCGCTTGTGGAGCTCGCAAAAGCGCCCAAAGTAAATCTCTTCGATTGGGTCTTTCAGAATGGGGCCGTTCGTCTCGTTTTCCCAGGATAAGCACAGATACTCTGACCCTTATCGGGTATCTCGCTGTTGGAGTCGTAGTCTCTTATATTTTGTTTATTTGGTTTCTGGGATCTCCGGATAATTATGCCCAGGAATACGACAATATCAGTCACCTTGGCTCGATTCAAAGTTTCGTACGTTCGGGTATTTGGTCGCCCTTTTCTAGCTCTTTGTATTCGTCGGCGGACGATTTAGCCATTGCGCCTTTGCCAGCTGGTGGGTTTTACCCGACTGCTTGGTATTCGATTGCTGCTTTGGCCGCTACTGCTACAGGGGTTTCAGCTGCATTTGCAGAAAATGTGGCTAATTTCGTATTCGTTGCGTTGGTGTTCCCCGCAAGCGTTTTTCTGTTTATGCGTGTAGCTTTTGATGGGAGCAAGCACGTTGTGTTTGCCGGTGCGGCGTGCATGATGATATTCTCTGCGTTCCCTTGGATGTTTTTGTATTTTGGCCCTCTGTATCCGAATCTTTCTGCGTTCAGCATGGTCCATGGTTCCGTGGCCTTGTTCCTTTTGCTTCTGGGGGAGAATGCATCAGCAAAAGACCGGGTCATCTCAGGCTGTCTATTTACCGTCTCTCTGTGCTCACTGGCTTTTGCGCAGCCAAATGCAGTGTTTACGTTAGCGGTCATCTTGTCTCCTTTCTGCATTTGGAAGGCTTCTCAGATTCCCTTGCGTTTCCAGAGGATGAAAAATCATCAGGGTGTCGTCTGTTTTCGAATCGCATTCGCTTTGCTTGCGCTTGTCGGCATTGTTGCGATTTGGATGACGTGCTATCACGCCCCATTCCTGCAAGCAGTTGTGCAACACGAATGGCCTGCGCAATTTACGCGACACGAAGCTATGGAGGATGCTTTGGTCCTTGGCTTTATGGCAGATGGCTCGCAAATCGTGCTGGCGTTTTTGGTGTTGTTTGGAGTCGCGGCAACATTGATTTACCGCAAATATCTTTGGGTTTCATTCTCGTACGCTTTTGCTTGCGCGATTTACGTTGTCAACTCGTATTCCGATGGTCCTTTGCAGCACATCCTTGGAGGCTTTTGGTATACGGATCCCTGGCGATGTGGCGCCATGGCTTCGCTTGTTGGTATGGTGTTGGCAAGTTTAGGTTTGTGGGCATTGGCGCATTTACTTTTGAAGATGGTCACCAGATTAACGCGTTTCACCGTGAGCTCGAATTGCAAACGGGTAGGTGCGATCGTAATAGCTGCAATGCTTGTTGCGGCAACGGTTTATCCTGGAGTCGCAGCACCTGGCTCTCAGTCAGGTGATGTCGCCTTTAAGACGGTTGCTGAAGGTATACGAGCCGTGAACAACGGACTTGCTGTGTACGATGCAGGCGAGAAACAGTTCGTTCAACAGGCCAAGGTTCTCATCGAGCCAAACGCCCTTGTGATAAACGTTCCCGACGACGGGTCTGCGTTTGCGTTCGCTGCTGATGGGCTGAGGACGTACTATCGCTATACGCGCGAATACGATATCCCCGACGAAAAGCCCGAAAGCAAGACCATCAGGGATGGTTTGTATCGAATCGCCGATGACGATGCCGTCAAGGATGCTGTGCGGGCGATTGGCGCAACCTACGTTATCCAGCTTGACCAAGGTGAGCCGTATCTTGATCGCAAGTATCTGTTTACGTATGAGGGTGGAACAAAATGGAAGGGCATCGACGCCATACGCGACGACACCCCTGGCTTTGAAGTGGTTTTAGAGCAAGACGATATGCGGCTGTACCGAATTACTGCTGTATAGCTTTGCCAGACAGTGTTTTATTGCGGAAATGCGATCGTGTCGGGAAAGTTGGTGTAAGCGAAGCGGATCGAGATGGCTTTGAAGGGAAACGGCCTTCGCCCTAGAATCCGGAATTGCGACATAACGGATTCTTGGAAAGGACGAAGACCGCAATGGAGGGGTCTATCAGAAAGCGTGCGGGAGCAGTCGGCGATGCCGAGGTTCTAGAACGAGTCGGTGAACCTGAGGGAGCCCATGAGGCGCATCGCCGAGGACGTCGCGAACGCGATTAGGGACGCCAAGGCCGACCAGCTGTGCTCGGGAGGCGCCAACAGCCGCAACGGCTACCGCGAGCGCAACCCGGTCAGTGCGTCGGCGACATCACGACGAGGATATCGAAGCTGAGGCCGGGCAGCTTCTCCTCGGAGGACGTGGTCGAGCGCTACCAGCGCGTCGACCGCGCGGTCGTGTCGGCGGTGGCCGAGATGTACGCCACCGGCACCTCGACGCGCAAGGTGCAGCGCATCGTAGAGAAGCTGGGGATATCCAGGCTGTCGAAGGACCAGGTCAGCACCATAGCGAAGGGCCTCGACGCCGACGTGGCCGAGCTCATGGGCCGCGATCTGGCCGATGCGCGCACCCCGTACCTGTGGCTCGACGCCACCTACGTCAAGTGCCGCCGCGACGGCCGCGTGGCCTCCACCGCCGTGGTCACCGCGATCGGCTGCGACGAGGGCGGCTGGCGCCGCGTGCTGGGTCTGTCGGTGGTGGACACCGAGTCGTACGACTCGTGGCTCGGGTTCCTGCGCCGCATCAAGGGCCGCGGCGTCCACGGCGTGCAGCTCGTGACCTCCGATGCGCACAAGGGCCTGGTCAACGCCGTCGAGGAGGTGTTCCAGGGCGCCTCCTGGCAGAGATGCGCCGTCCACCTGATGCGCGACTGCATGCGCGAGGCCGGGTCGCGCCAGCTCAAGAAGCGCGTGGGCCGCATAATGTCGCCGGCGTTCCGGGCCAAGGACGCGGCGACGGCGCGGGCAATGTACCACGTGGCCTGCGACATGCTCCGCGATTGCTGCCCCAAGGCCGCCGACGTGGCCGAGGGGGCCGAGCCCGACGCGCTGGCCTACCTCGCCTTCCCGCCGTCGCACTGGAAGCGGCTGCGCACGAACAACGTGCAGGAGCGCGCGAACCGCGAGATAAAGCGCCGCAGCCGCGTGGTGCAGGTGTTCCCGTCGGAGAGATCGCTCGAGCGCCTGGTCGGGGCCGTGATGTGCGAGCTCGACGAGCAGTGGTCCGAGTCGCGCTACTTCGCATACGGCAAGATCCAGGAGCTGTGCGACGAGAAGCGGAAGAAGGAGCCCGAAGGGGCCGGCAGGCCCGCCGCCGACCTCGCCGAAGCGGCCAGGAAGATGACCATCGCGAGCTTGGAGCTTGCGGAGAAGGTGGATGCGGCGTAGCATGGCCGCTTGGATCCCGGGTTCGGGAGAGGGCCGGAGCCCCCTCGCCGTCCCGATTCGCCGTTCGCTCGGGCCGCCTTCGGCGGCGCGTCGCCAGAACGGCTTACACCAACATTCTCGACACTACCGAAATGCTTGCACGTGATGTGGCATGCGGTCATGCACTTTGAAGAAGCATAAGCAACCCCCGGCATTGGATTGCTCCGATAGCCGGGGGTTGCGGTGTCAGGCGTACTCAAAGGACGTTAGCTCTTACATGCGCCAATATGGACCAAATGAGCCATAAACCGTTATGCGGCTTGCTGCGTGTTGTGGGTTGCATCCGTTGCGTCCCACTTTCCGTTTTCGTCAACATGGTACTTGCCGATCCACTGATTAGTTGCCATAGCGCCGTTGCTAAGCAAGTAATAGTTTCCGACCCATTGAGAGGCAACCATTGTTCCAGACGAATTGAGGTAATACCAGCTTCCATCAATAAGCTGCCAGCCGGTTTGCATTGCACCTGAACCATCGAAGTAGTACCAATCGTTGCCGATCTTCGTCCAATCTCTGGCCATTGCGCCCGATGCGTTTAGGTAGTACCAAACGCCACTGTCTAGCATCCAACCGGTTTGCATTGCTCCGCTATCCGCTAGGTAATACCAATTACTCGATGCGAACTTCCAGCCGGTTTGCATGGCGCCGCTATCATCGAATAGATACCAGGTGCCGTTAATCGCGTTCCATCCGGTGGCCATTTCGCCTGAATTGTTGAACCAGTACCAACTACCGTCGATTAAAGCCCAGTTCGTTTGCATTGCTCCACTTTGGTCGAGCCAATACCAATTGTCGTTAAGGTTGCTCCATCCCGTTTTCATCGTTCCATTGGTATTCAATAGATACCAGATGCCATTGATTTGCTGCCATCCTCTTTGCATGATTCCGGTAGTATTGAAGAAATACCATTCGCCATCTTTGAGGGCCCAGCCTATCTGCAACTTTCCATTGCTCATGAGATACCATGAACCGTTGTCGAGGACCCATCCATTGTCGATGATCTTGCCGTTAACGTAAGGAACCCAGGTATCGGGCGAGGAACCTTCCCATTTTACAGTCGAATCTCCGGTCTTGGTTCCGACCAGTTTGTAGGTACTTTCGCTGGTGGTCTTGTAATAAGAGAGGGTGTTTCTCGTGTACGAATAGACTGCAAAGTTGTAATCGGCAGTTTGCAGAATGCTATCGGAGAACTCAACCAAGTAACTAGATTCGCCCGGTGCGCACAATGATTGATATGCAGAGTTCTGAGAGTTGCTTATCGGCGTGGCGAACCAGTCCATAATTGAATAATCGATGGAGCTAGTAGGGGAGAGCGCCTGCGCTTTCGTTTGCCCCCATAACCCACCTGCTGCATCTGTCGTGGTGGAGTTATACGTGCTTGAGCTGTAGCCGGACAGGTTAAGCGAAGGATTGAAGAACAGGATTAACTCAGCGGCAACCGAAGAGTCTATGTCTTCGATATCCAGAAGATCTAGCTGCTGCTGTTTTTCAGGCCAGAGCGCCGTCGGCGTGTTTGGGTGGCCCTTGTAATAATATTTGTACCCGTCGCCAAACATGGTTTCAGTTAGGCTAGCGTATTCTTCGAAGTCTTTTTCAAGGTAAACATAGGTCCCTAACAGCATCATTGCCTTTTTGCCTTGAGCTTCGGCATCAGTGAAGTAGCCATCATTAAAATTGTACAGGGCTTTAAGCTCTTGCACGGTTTGCTCGCCCTTGGCGGAAACGCCGTTCAACATCGTTGCGACGTTCTTTTTCTTGACGCCCGGATCGGTCGCTATGGTGCTTGCGAAAGCGTTGTTGTCTCCGCTGGTGAACAGATTAGTTCTGGTCATCCACCACTCCGTTCCCGGCTCGATGCTCAAGAGCGCATACATGGAGTCCCAGTGGTCGTGATAGCCGGAATAGCCTGCTGATACCGTGCCAGTTTTGTATTCAGCAGTTTTGGCGCTGTTCCATTGATCAATGAGGGTTTGATTTTTGGAAGCCGGATCCGATACGTTAAAGGCATCATTGGTGAACACGTAGGTTGCGGTTCCGTCAGAAAGAAGCGTGATCGAATAATTGCCCTCTGGAATTTTGTTTGCATATATCATCCTATGCACAAGAGAGCAGGTGATGTCGTTGACATACAAGTGGAACTTCGCGTTTGGGTTGATTTGGTACAACGCAGCAACGTAATCTGCGAACGCCGACCAGCTGCTGGTGGTTCTATTCTGCTCTGCGGTGAGGAAAGGCATGGCATGCATACCGCTCGGCAGACTGTCCCAGTTGTACGCGGATGGCCTATCAAGCATGACGATTGACGGGATGGCATTTCCTGTATCAGAGGTGCTGATATCCCAGTAAGAAAGAGAGTAAAGAACTACCGGGAAGGAGGCGCTCAGCGGTGCGAGATTGTATTCGCTTGCGGAAATGCCGATGGAATAGGTTGAGCTGTTGACCGTTTGCCCGTTTTTCAGATACGCAACGGCCACAGAAAATGGACCGTAATCTTGCAGGTCAACTTGAAACTCGTTGCTTGCTAGCGTGCTCAAGGCTGCTTCGCTGCTTACGCTGCGCGTTATGGCGTCGTTGTAGGTCATCGCGGCATTTACGCTAATCGTATCGGCAATTCCGTTGTCTACAAGTGTGCTTGCCGAATCAATTGCAATAGAGATTGCAGTTGATTCGCCTATTTGTGAAACACTTGAAGTGAATGGCTGCGATTCGTTTACGTTGCTTCCTTCTGCTTTATCGGCATAAGCCGATAACGGAAGCATTGCGATCGCCGCTGCTGCTACGATTGCAGCGGCGATCGCGAACCGTTTCGCCACATTTGATGGTGACATATGACTCCTTTCGCCCTTGTTTCCCTTCGACTTTTATTGTAAGGAAGCAAGGATGAAATGGAGTGCGTTTTTCGGCTGATGGATGATGCCGTTTACCCAGCTTCATCCATCAGCAATTCATTCAATATGCCGACGGATCATATCCTTGCCGAAATCGTTTGCTGCGTAGAACGTTTGCAGTTCCCCTTCGGCGTCAAGCTTCCAGTCGCACTCGTTGAGTAGGCCGTTTTCTTTTGCGGTTGCCAAGGCCTCCTCGATATCCTTTCGGGTGAACAACTTGTAGGAGCCGTAGTCGGTACGCAGATCTTGCATGACTCCCTCTGCGCAATCGGGTTTGCCATCGGCGAAATGC
This sequence comes from Eggerthella sp. AM16-19, assembly GCF_003474385.1. NCBI lineage: Bacteria > Bacillati > Actinomycetota > Coriobacteriia > Eggerthellales > Eggerthellaceae > Eggerthella > Eggerthella sp. AM16-19. The sequence continues at coordinate 12,388 of NZ_QUCY01000021.1, read as the reverse complement.
CGCATAATCGCGTAGTAAAGAGGTAGTTTGCTGGTCATTGCCTATTCCTCCTGCTTCTTTCGAACGATCTCAAGCGGATTCGCGGCAATGCAGAAGATGCCGATAACCATAACGATGGCGCCAATCCATTGTGCGCTCGTTAAGGGCGGGTAATCTGCGCTCATGCCGCCGATGTTGAGTACGCCAAGGGTGATCCAGATGAACAGCGGTCCCCAGAAGGCGTACATGCCGTTGCATGCCATCCCCAAAGCGGTGCCGCACATGGAGTTGCCTTTATACCAGAAGGAATATGCCGGCATGGCGAACAAGCCTGAAATGGCGAAGATGAGCAGTACGGGGCTTGTGATGGCGGCGCCGAGCAATTCAGGAACGCTTCCAATACCTCCGCCCATAATCGCGAGAACGGGGAACGCGATCAGCAGCTCCAGCAAGCCTGCGGTGACTTGACGGATGGCAATGCCGATTCGGTAGTCGATCAAGATGGTTCCGAAGCCGGCGACGCATCCCTCGAAACCCCAGCCAAACGCGGCCAAGAACGCGAACACGCATCCCAAAAGAGCGTCGGGGCCCATGGTCGCGAAGCTTGCGCCTCCAATCATTGCAGCGGAAGCCAAGCAGACGAGGATGCCGACGACCTTGTGCGCCTTGAGCTTCTGCTTAAAGAGGATGCGTCCGAGAATCGCGCCGATGGCGCAGTTCAAAGCCGCAATGGGAACGATTACTCCAGGGTTTCCCGAAGCCGTCGCCGAGTTGAGGCCGATCACATAGCAGATCGTCGCGAAGGGGCCGCCGATTATCGCGCAGAGCATCATCACGCGGCCCGGTTTGGTTTTCAGGGTTTTCCGGAAATCGCCAAGCTGCCGGTTCTTCGCGCAAACCGCGATCGACCATATGCCGCTGAACAGGTCGTTAAGGCCTGCTGCCAAGGCGGCAAGCGTGAACGTGATGGTGAATGCGTTCAGCGCCGCATTGCCGTTGCCCCATTCGGTGCCCGCAAACCAGTCGCCCCATACTCCTTGGGTTTCCGCCAAGGTGAGAAAGCCCGTGTATAAGCCGTAGCAGATGCCTGATGCCACGGCAAAGGTGATGCCCCTCGTCATGAACCTTTTTCGCCGCTGGTTGCGTAGCGTTTCGACTTTTGCCTCCATCGGATTCCTCCCTTAATCTCGCGGTCCGTTTCGAGAGCTATTGCTGCTTGTACAGGTCCAGCGCCTTCTTCAAATACGTCTTGCCGTAACGGTAATAGATATAGGCCCACTCGCCGACGTTTTCGCCTTCTGATTCTTTGAGAAGCGACCACGCGTACCAACACCAGCCTGCCATTCCAACCTGGGCAAGATTATGCCGCCATTCGGCATCTGTGGGCGTGCGCCCGAAGTAGTGCGTGAGCGCGTGGTGCATTTCTTCCTCGTCAAGCTGATCGCATACGCAGAAGGTTCCGAAATCGTTCGCGTAGTCGCTCATCCCGGCGTATTCCCAGTCGATCAGGCTGACGTTGCCGTTTTCCTCAACAAGGAAATTAAGGCTGAAGAAGTCGTTGTGGCACAACACCGGTTCGCCGCTTTCCGCTTCAAGCAGCTTGTGGAGCTCCGTTGCCTGCGCTTCCATGTCTGCCCAATCCGTAACATCGATGGGACCTCTTGCCAAGAGCGATTGTTCGTAACCTTTGCCTTCGTCGTAGAAGCTGAAGCGGCGTTCGACGGTAGCGTCAGACTCGTGCAACTGACGTGCCATGGTCATTGCTTTCTGCAGCTGGGCATCGTTTTTCGGGTCGAGGTTTTTGCAGTCGGGAATGAACTTTGAGATCTTCCAACCGCGTCGAGGATTTTCGAAAACGAAGGTGTTGTCAAGCCCAAGCGTTCGCGCGGTTTCGAGAGCGGTTTTCTCCGCTGCGCGGTCGATGAGCAGCTCTGTTCCTACGCCGGGGTGGCGATATACCCATTCGCCATCATTGGTGGAGAAATGGCAGCTGAGGTTCGTGAGTCCCTGCTTGAGTGGATAGACGTTGTGAATTTCCGACTTATCACAGCCGAGAACCGCAACGATGTTGTCGAAGATCTCGGAATCAAGGTTCTCGAGAAAGAGCGGGTCGAAATCTCGTAGCTCATCGAGCGAGTCGAACTCATGGATGATCGGCTGGTCATATCGCCTGATTTGCATATCGAACTCTTTGATATGTTCGACGTACAGGTCTTCCCAGAGCTTGTCGCAGGTTTGGGGCAGATCGTACTCGGCCTCAAGGATTTCGCGGAAATGTGCGGAGAATGCGCGGTCGAAGAACACGTGTCCAATCATGTACCACGCATCGGTTCCGCCGACAGTTACCTTTGTGATTCGATCATGCGATCCGGTTTTGATGCACCATTCCTTTGTGAAGCCCTCAGCGTACTCTGCGGAGTAATACGCTTTCCACACATGGCTTTCGAAAGGGTTTTTCTCAAAATAGTTATCCGAAGAGCAGATATAGGTGTTGTCGAGGATCTCGCGAACCAGCATGAGCGAGGAGTTGTTGTTGCGGGATGCATACTCGCGATTCACAACAATCTTCACCCCATATTTGTCCTCGAGGTAGAAGAATGATTCCTTTTTATAGCCAACCACGACAACGATGTCGCGGATCCCTACGGCCTGAAGCTGTTCGATTTGGCGTTCAATGAGGATTTCGCCGCGCACCTTAAGCAGCCCCTTAGGGCGCTCGTAGGAAATAGGGGCGAAGCGCGACGAGAGGCCGGCTGCAAGGATAACCGCATTGTCGACAGCGTAGGGCTTCAATGCGGCTATGCCTGCAATAGTGAGTCGGCCGCTTTCGATCAAGCTGGCGGTTTCGCACTCTTTGCAGGTGGCGTTGACCGTGGCAAGGCTAAGACCGGTCTCGCTCGCAAGCTCTCTTTGGGTAAGCTCGCTTTGCTTGTTGAGCGCATTGATTACCTTGAATTGGTTTTGGGATAGCATTGCTGAAGTGCCTTTCGTTGTTCGGATAACCGAATCATAGCAAGAATAATGAACAATGGAAGGTATTGTTCAGAATCATCACAAGTACGTTAAAGATTGAACGGCAGGGTAATTTGCATATCTATCGAACTTTGCCTATTGCATAAGGTTGGATATGAGGGAGGGCTCACGTTCCTGGTTCGAACAAGCATAATAATGCGCTTAATTCGAGTGATACATGCTTTATGAAGAGCTTGTGAGGGGGGATAATACGGTTGGTAGGTTTCTCGTAGGAAAGGGGTAGTAATGGGAAAGAGGTTTCAATCGAGGCCGCCGTCGCGGGCCGTTAAGCTTGGGTTGTCGGCTGTGCTCGCCGTTGGGCTTATGCCCTGGGGCGGCGTGGCGGTTGCCGCTGAGGAGGAAGGCGGATCGGCGGACGCCGTTGCGTCTTCTTTTGCGAGTGTTTCCGGTTTATATGGATGGACGTCGACCCATTATTCGTTTGATGAGAATGGATATCCTCTGTATGACGAAAACGGAAATCCTATCCAGGAGCTTTATTCTGTCGATATTAGGGATGCCGATTTGTCGGGTGATACTCTGGTAGTTCCTAAAACATTCGATATGGAGACGAGCCAGGGCAATTCCGGAAACATTACTCCGAAGAACCTTGATATAGCCGGTGACGAACGCGATGGCAATGCACTTGTGGGTGTAAAGCACCTGATCCTCGAAGATTCCTCGAATCTAGACTCACTATATGTTCGAGGTATGCCTTCGCTTGAGTCGATTGAGGTTCGCAATGCCGATCATTTGACGCAGCTGATTGTCAGCGAATGCGCCAATCTTAGTTCGCTGGATATCCCGGTCGATAGTATTCGCGGCTTAGGGCTGGTTAAATGTCCCAAGTTGAACCATGAGAGTGTTCTTGCAAAATGCAGCAACACGTTGACTAATTTATCTTTGGCGTTTTGCTCAGGGGCTTTGAACTTTGATGGATCATCGTTTCCGAATTTAGAGCGTTGCTCATTCAACTCTTCTGATTTGTAATCGTATGATTTCCTTCCATGCAGCAAGTTGGAGAGTCTCAACTTGTATTCATGCGGCTTGGATTTTGTTGATCTGAGCAAGATTCCCCAATCGGTAACCAGCTTCAGCTGCCAGGGTAATCGAATCGCTGATACAACACCGATTGTTGAGCGTTTCGGCGATGGGGCGAAAGTTGACGGCCAGTTCTCCAATATGAGCACGGAGCCAAACTGGGGAATTCATGTTATCGATGATGAATGCGCCAATGGCTACCTGATGCCAGGTGCCTCTGTTGCTTTTGGCACCGCTGACACCTATCTTCCTACTATGGATAAGCGTGGCTGGCTTTCCGAGGATCGCGTGGCAAGGAACGCCTTGTCTAACTACTCGGTCGAATCAAGCGATTCCTCGGTCGTTTCATGCAAACTGGACGAAAATGGTAGCGAGTCCGGCATCGGCGGGCGCTTGATTCTGGACGCCTTGGCTTCCGGTACTGCAACGATAACGGTTCATTACTCGTTCCAGGGTCAATATCGAACCTACGAAGATGATCAGGTTGTCAATGTGGTCGTTTCCGCCGAAGAGAATCCCATTGCATCCATCAAGAGTGCTGATTCCCTGTCCTTCAACGCGGTTACGGATTGCGCTATTTGCAAGGCGGGCGGCGTCGATCACGTGGAACAGCTTGGAACGCAAGCATATGTGTTGGTGCGTGGTGCTGATTCGGCTCATGCGTTCACGCTTGGGCAAGATGTGCGTGTTTCCTCTTCGGATGAATCTGTCGTTTCCGCCTATCTTAGCCGCAACCAGTTTAGCGCCAATGCTAATCTTGAGGTTCGCGTGGGCGACCCTGGCGATGCCGTGTTAACGCTGACTGCTTATAAGGACGGTAATCCGACGGGCGTTGAGAAGAAAATCGCCGTTCACGTTGGCGAGCAGGTGAATCCAACATTGGTTGTTGAGCCTGAAGCGACGATTTACATGGAGAAGAACATCACGAAGGGGGCGAGCATAGTCGCTCGACCGAACTCGTCAGGAACTTACCTCTCTTCATACGAGGCAAATGGAGCTATTGAGGCTCTAAAGCGACAGCATGTTCAGTTTGACTACGGAGTCACCTCGTCTGGCTCCCCGGACTATGTTCCGTATGTTACCGCTACTAGCGATAATCCCGAAGTGGCTACCATCAAAGATGGGTGTCTTAGCGAAAGAAGCGCAGGTGTTGCCAATATCACTATCAGTGACATTTGGGGCAATCAAGGCACGTGCAAGGTCACCGTTGTCGATCGAGATGATATTGGCGCAAAGCTGAGCTTGACGCAGGATGAGCTGACCGTTGAGCAGGGTAAGCAACTTGATATGTCGAAGTACATTGCCGGTTTGGACAAGCTTACCGAATCGGAACGCAGTGCGTTGCAGCCCTTGGTTTTCAAGACGGGCAATACCGGCGTAGCCGTTTTCAAGAGCGCCGACGGAACCGAAGGTTTGAACAATCAAGATGTTTTGCAGATGCTTGCTCGAGGCGTTGGGGATACGACGGTAACGCTGTGCTATCCTACCTCCTCGCGCCATGGCTCTTATGTGCAGGATGTTAACAATTGGGAAGTGAAAGAGCTTGGCTCCATGACGATTCGCGTTATCGAGCCAAAACCGGATGAGAGGCAATCCGTTGAGGCTCCGTCAGCTCCGCAAGGGCTGGCGTACACGGGTGCTGAGCAGGTGGGAATCAAGGATTTCGATTTCTATACGGTCGAAAACGGCTCCGCCACGAACGCCGGCTCTTATGCGGCAAAGCTGTCCCTGAAGGATAAGGAACATTGCGTCTGGGCTTCTACCGGCACCTCTGATGATCTTACCGTTGATTGGTGCATAGAGCCCGCTTCCATCTCCGAGGTGGAGGTTTCCGGTATCGATGAAACGTACGCCTATACTGGTAAGGCGATTTCCCCAAATGTGAAATGCACGTTCAACGGGAAAGAGCTGAAGCGTGGGACGGATTACGTGTTAACGCTTTCCGATAACGTCAAGGTTGGGACGGCAAAGGTCTCCATCGCGGGCAAGGGCAATTTTTCCGGCACCCAGGATAAAACCTTTGTAATCGAGAAGAACCCGGCAAAATGGATGAGCGATTCGCGTGGCTGGTGGTACAGCAACGGCGACGATACCTATCCTTCTTCCTGCTGGAAAGAAATCGATGGCTCTTTCTATTATTTCGATGCGTCTGGATACATGAAGACCGGATGGGTGTCAGACGGTGGAAAGTGGTATTACTGCAACGGCTCCGGTGTCATGCAGACCGGCTGGCAGGCTATCGGCGGCGCATGGTATTGGTTCGACGTTGACGGTGAAATGGCGACCGGATGGCGTATCGTTGATGGCGCGTACTACTTGTTTGCAGGCTCTGGCGCCATGCAGACCGGCTGGCAGCAATCCGGTGGCGCGTGGTATTACCTCGCAGGTTCGGGTACCATGGCAACCGGCTGGCAGGTCGTCGGCGGCGCGTGGTACTGGTTTGCCGATTCCGGCGCGATGGCTACTGGCTGGTCGAAGATCGGCGGCACGTACTACCTGTTTGCTGGCTCCGGTGCTATGCTCACCGGCTGGCAGCAGTCTGGTGGCGCGTGGTATTACCTTGCGGGTTCCGGCGCCATGCAGACTGGTTGGCTGCAACTTGGTAGCACCTGGTATTGGTTCGATGCTTCAGGTGCGATGGCTACGGGCTGGAGAATCATCGGCGGTGCTTATTATTACTTTGATGGTTCCGGTGCGATGGCGACCAATCGCTGGGTTGGCAACTATTACGTAACCGGTTCCGGTGCAATGGCCACAAACCAGTGGGTTGGTGGCTACTATGTGGGCGCTGATGGTCAATGGCAGTACGTCTATTGGACGCCAGGCGGTGGTAGCTATCACAGAACTACCGGTTGTCCTACGCTAAGCAAGTCGACCACGATACTTCACGGCACGTGGTATGACGCCGGCAATCGCAGCATGTGCAAGGTTTGCTGGCACTAGCATCAGCTGGCTAAAGTAAGGGAGGGTTGCCATGAAAGGCAACCCTCCCTTTTTGCTATTCAGAATTTAAATCTGGGTATCTACCAGACCAATTCGCTATGTGCTCGATCGATGGCATTTACCAGGTTTGCCATGCACCAGCTGTTCTCATGGATGTTGTCGGACATGATCGCCACAACATAGGGGTGGTCGCCACGCATGACCAGATAGCCCTCATTGTGCGAATTAACATAGCCGTTTACCCATCCTGATTTTGCATAAACCGTCGATCCGGTCCAGGATAGGGCGCCGCGTGAGGTGATATGGGAGTTGTTGCCCATAACGTTTTGCAACCATTCGGCGTTCTGGCCGCCATTGATAAGGTAGTCTGCTACATCAACCCACATTTTGCAGAGATCTTTGGAGCTGTAATACCCGTAGTCGCCGTCCCAAGCGAATCCGCCAGCACCTACTTCGCTGACCATGTAATCTAACGGGAAATGCCCATAGCGATTGCAAAGGTTGGCATACGTGAAGTTGCTGGAAACATCAAGCGTGATGAACATATCGGATTCGGAATTCGCCAACTCCCAAGGCCATAACTTGTTCAGTGCCACGACATAAGGGCCTTTGATGGTGGACGCACTGTTGTGGCGCCAATCGGCATTGTACGCAACGCCAGCGCCTGTGGTCAGGTCAATCATAGTGAATCCGACAGTGCATCCCATATTGGAATAATTGTTAATGGCATTTTGCAGTTCATCCCAAGCGCCGCTTGAAATCGAGCGACTGGTATTGAAGGAATTGAGGCTATTGAATCCAAAAGAGTTCAATGCCCACACCATATCGTTGATTTTGAAAAGGGCACCATTTGCCTGAAGGAAGTACCAACGGCTTCCATCCCATATCCAGCCCGTGGCCATAGCTCCGTTTTGGCGAAGATAATACCAGGCGTTGTCCCATATCCAGCCCGTAGCCATAGCTCCGCTATTGTTGAGGAAGTACCATGCGCCGCCTTCTGAAAGCCAGCCGGTTTTCATGGCGCCGCTTGCGGGGCTAAGGTAATACCAGGCGTTTCCGATCGATTGCCAGCCAGTTTGCATGATTCCGTCATGGCCGAGGTAATACCAATAACCATCAACGTGGGTCCAGCCTGTGCGCATGCTTCCCGAAGAGGCGTCTAGATAATAGTATCCTTCATTTTGTTTCAGCCAACCCGTTTTGGCCTGATGCGTGTCGGGATCGACGTAAAGACGCGTGCCGCCAAGCTCCACCCAGCCCGACAAGGCGTTTCCTTCGCTGTCAATGATGATGCCATTTGCGTCTTTTCTGACAACACTTGAAATAACGCCATCGGTTCCTGCGAAGGAATAGAACCCCGATTCATCTATGGCTACCCATGCGGCAGTTTGCATTTCGCCAGATGGGCCAAACGAGTATTGCTTGTCATCTATAGTTGCGAGACCGGTGGTCATAGGATGCTTGTCGTCTTTGGGGTCAAGGTAGTATTTCGCCGCTCCTTTGGTAAGCCATCCGCTTGCCATGGCGCCCGATTTGTTGGCCCAATGCCAGTAGCCGTCGTTATCGTAGACCCAGCAATTTGACGCCATGATGCCATCGGCGTTCATCCAATAAAACGTACCACGATCGTCTACCCAGTCTGCAGTGGTCATCTTGCCGGTCTCGGGGTCGAGCCAGTACCAGGACCCGCCCCAGGGCAGCCAGCCCGAGCCCATGCGGCCCGACGCGTCGACCCAGTACCACGACCCGCCCGCGCCGGCCACCCAGCGGTTGCCGGATAGCCTGCCGTCGGGCGCCAGGAACCACCATGTTCCGGCGCCGTCCTGGGCCCACCACGTCGCCATGGCCCCGCTCTCCGGGTCCAGCCAGTACCACGCGCCGTCCCACAGCCAGCCGGCGTCCATGCGCCCGGAGCCCGCCAGGTGGTACCAGCGCCCGCCGGTCGCCTGCCAGCCGGTGAGCATGCGGCCCGAGCCGTCCGCCAGGTACCAGTCCCCGCCGCCGTCGCGGAACCAGCCGGCCGCCATCTTGCCGTTCTCGGGGTCCAGCCAGTACCAGGCGCCGTCCCACAGCCAGCCGGTGGTCAGCGCGCCCGAGGGGCTCGTGCGGTACCACGCGCCGTCCCAGGCCCAGCCCCGCCCGGTGAGCAGCGCGCCCGAGGCGGTGGCGTGCCACAGCGACCCCTGCGCCTCGAAGGTGCCCTCGGCCATGCGCCCGTCCTCGCCCAGCCAGTACCACGAGCCGCGGTCGCTCACCCAGCGGGCCTCTGCGGCGCAGGGGGAGCCGTCGAACCAGTACCACGCGCCCTCGAAGCTCTTCCACCCGCTGGCGGCGCACGGCTCGCCGTTCTTGGTCCACGTCAGGTGCGGGGACGATTCGGACGGCACGAGGGCGTAGACATCCTCGGCGGGGGGTGCGGGCTCCGCTTCGCTGCCGCCTTCGCCGGCGGCTGAGTTCGCGTCCGCTGCAGGTATGGTGGTAGCCGAAAGAGCGCTTTTGTTCGATTTGTCGGTTGTGCTCTCTTTCGCGGTTGTATCGACCCCAGGCGAAGATTCTTCGACTGTCGAAACCTGTGCGGTGGTTGATTCGCTGTTTTGAACCGGCTCTTCGGCGATTGCTGGAGACGTGTATCCCATGCACAGTGCTAGGCATGTTGCCGTCGGTAAAACGGCGAGTTTTCGCCATTGAAACGGATTTCGGTGCTTTCTTCTGCTCATAAGATGCTCCTCTCCTCTATAGTGGTGCTACTTACAGTTCCGAATTTCTAAGTTCAGAATAGCGTATAGGAGTGTGTTGGTCTTGTTTAATCGGGTGACTTTGCCTTTGATTTGTGCGTTAGCGGTGGCGCTGTCGCTTGTTGTTCCTGTTTGCTCGTTTGCCGATGTTGCTGATGATGTATGCGCCGAGCGCGAGTCGGATGGATTTGCTAACGAATATGACCAAGGCTCCGGTTCGTATGCGAGTAGTTGGCGTTACGGAAACTCCGATGCCTATGGAGAGGGAACCGGTTTCGCGTTGTTTGCAAACCGGCTTAATTCGTGGTGGAATGAGGGCGGCGTTTGGTATGGCTCTAACGGGACGATAGTCAATAGCGCCGTGGGATTCGGTGTTGATGTTTCGGAGCATCAGGGCTATATCGATTGGTCTCAGGTTCAGTCTTCCGGTGTGACGTATGCGATTCTTCGATGCGGCTATGGAAGCGATTATTCGAATCAGGACGACAAGCGATTTCTGAGAAATGTTCAGGAATGCCAGCGTTATGGAATTCCTTTTGGCGTGTATCTGTATTCATATGCTACCGATAATGCAATGGCCCAAAGCGAAGCAGAGCATACCTTGAGGCTTTTGCGAGAAGCCGGCCTTAGCCCTTATGGCCTTTCTTATCCTGTTTACTATGATATGGAAGACGAGAATCAGCAGGGGAAACTTGGCTCCGCGGCTTTAGGGAGTATCGCTTCGACATATTGCAATGCTATTGCTGCTGCTGGATATACGCCAGGTGTGTACGCGAATACCAATTGGTGGACTAATCGTTTGACCGACTCCGCTTTCTCCTCTTGGCCTCGTTGGGTCGCCCAATATAACTATAAATGCACGTATTCCGGCAAATATGGGATGTGGCAGGCTGACAGCAATACATTGATTAACGGCATTGCCGGGGGAGTAGATATCAATTTCGATTTTGCGGGTCCGATTCGTCATAAAGATACATGGGTTTTCTCTAATGGCTCTTGGTGGTATCAGTATAAAAACGGGAGCTACCCGTCAAATGGTTGGGCCTATATCGATGATGCATGGTATTACTTTGATTCCGCTGGTTGGATGCAGACCGGTTGGGTGCTTTCGAATGGCAGTTGGTACTATTTGAACTCATCCGGTGCCATGCTGAATGGTTGGCAGTGGGTTAATGGTTCCTGGTACTACCTCAGCCCCGCAAACGGCGCGATGGCAACCGGTTGGCTGAAGGATGGCCAGAACTGGTACTGGCTGACCTCGTCCGGCGCGATGGCCATTGGCTGGGCCGATGCCTGGGGGACGTGGTATTACATGGGCGGAAACGGTGCCATGCTTTCCGGTTGGCAGTTTGTGGGGGGAGCTTGGTACTACCTTGACCCCGCAAACGGCGCGATGGCAACCGGATGGTTGAAGGATGGTCAGAGCTGGTATTGGCTAAACGGATCTGGGGCTATGGGCATCGGCTGGTTGTTTGTAAACGGTTCTTGGTATTGGTCGGATAACTCGGGGTGCCTGAGAACGGGTTGGAATCAAATCGGGGCTAACTACTATTATCTCGACCCTACTAGCTGCGCTATGCATATTGGTTGGATAGACGATGAAGGTACCTGGTATTACTGCGACGGTTCTGGCGCGATGGGTACGGGGTGGCAGTTCGTGAATGGCAGCTGGTATTGCTTCTCCGATGCAGGCAAGATGTTGGTTGGGGAGCAGATTATCGAAGGCGTTGCGTATCGATTCGCGTCATCTGGCGCAATGGTTACGGGTTGGTTTAACGACGGAGTTGCCTGGCGTTTTTATTGCGGTTCTGGAGCGATGAAGTCATCTTCGTGGGAAGGGGATTACTACCTTCTTGAAGATGGCGCTATGGCAAAAGACCAGTGGATCGGTTCGTATTATGTTGGATCGGACGGAAGATGGATTCCTGGATACTAGATTGATGCAGTTGGCCGGCTGGAAATGGCCGGGCTGCGCTTAGCGTCTTCCTCTCATACAAAAGCAGGCCGGGTCGCTTTGGCGGCGATCCGGCCTGCTTTGTTGTTTGGCGTGGCGTTCGCGTTTCGCGCGCGGGTCTTCGCTCCCTACCTTCCCAGCACCTCTCGCAAGGCTCCTACTGCCTTTGCGTATGCCTCGTCCAGCTCTGGGAGCAGCTTGGTTGCTGCGGCTTGGTTGCCTTCCCTGAGGGCGTCGTTCATGCTTTTCGCCAGCTTGTGCACGTTGGTGAGCGAGAGGTTGCCGGCTACGCCTTTGAGGGCGTGGGCTTCCATCTCCGCGGTGGCCAGATCGCCTGCGGCAAACGCCCGGCGGACGTTGGGCATGTGGAGGTCGTCGAGGAACAGTTCGGCCAGTTTCAGGTACAGCGATTCGTTGCCTTCGAAGCGGTCGATGATGTCCTCGTAATCTATTTCGGCGTTTTGCAACGCGGCAATGTCTTTTTCGTCCATTGTGCCTCCCTGGGTTTCGGACGGGTTCGTCCTTGGAAGTATAATCCGGGCCATGACGAATCGTAATCAACAGTATCATGACCCTTTCGAGCCGGGCGTTTCCTCGCCCGAGTTCGAGCAGTACGCCCGCGAGAGCTATGCCTCCCGCGGCGGGCGCGGCGCAGCGCGCCCTAGCGCTCCCGGCGCAGCGCGTCCCGGTACCCCCGGCGGCGCCGGCCCGGCATCGGCTCCCG
>NZ_QUCY01000020.1:36429-48996 GCF_003474385.1 Eggerthella sp. AM16-19 | reverse complement strand
AAATCTCAGACTTTCTTTTCTTTGTCCAAGATTTGGGGTGCGGTTCATTGCGGAACGGGGCCTGTTTTAAGCTTCTGACCTGGGATTTTATACGTTGAACTTGAAATGCATGACGTCGCCGTCCTGCACCACGTACTCCTTGCCTTCCTGACGCAGCTTGCCGGCGTTGCGGCAGCCCAGCTCGCCACCCAGCTCCACGTAGTCGGCATAGGAAGCGGTTTCCGCCTTGATGAAGCCGCGCTCGAAATCGGAGTGGATGACGCCGGCGGCCTGCGGAGCCTTCGCGCCGATGGGGATGGTCCAAGCGCGCGTTTCCGTTTCACCGCTGGTGAAATAGCTCTGCAAGCCCAGCAGCTTGTAGGCGCTGCGCACCAGGCGCGCTAAGCCGGACTCCTCAAGGCCCATGGCCTCCAGGTACTCCTTCGCCTCGGCGGGATCGAGCTCGGCCAGGTCGGCCTCGACCTTTGCGGAAATCGGCACCGGCTGGCAGCCGTCGATCTCGGCCAAGTCGGCGTCGAGCGCATCCTCGTCCACGTTGGCGATGTAGAGGATGGGCTTCATGGTAAGCAGATGCAGGTCGTAGATGGCAGCCTGCTCGTCCTCGTCCAGGTTCAGCGTGCGGGCGCGGTGGCCTTCGTTGAGGCCCTCGAGCACCTTCTTCGCAACCTCGAGCTTCTTCACACCGGCCTTGTCGCGCTTCGCCTCCTTCTCCAGACGCGGGATGGCCTTGTCAAGCGTGCCCATGTCGGCCAAGATCAGCTCGGTCTTGATGGTTTCAACGTCCGAGCTGGGGTTCACGCGGCCATCGACGTGCACGACGTCCGGGTCGCTGAAGAAGCGCACGACTTCGCAGATGGCATCGGTTTCGCGGATGTTCGCAAGGAACTGGTTGCCCAGGCCCTCGCCCTGGCTGGCACCCGCCACCAGACCGGCGATATCGACGAACTCGACCGTTGCGGGAACGATCTTGGCAGGATGGTCGATTTCGGCCAGCTTCTCCAGACGATCGTCGGGAACGGGAACGATGCCGACGTTGGGCTCAATGGTGGCGAAGGGGTAGTTGGCTGCCAAACCGCCCTTGTTCGTGAGGGCCGTGAACAGCGTGGACTTGCCCACGTTGGGCAGACCCACGATACCGATGGAAAGCGACATGCTGAAACTTCCTTAACTAGTGAATACACTCGGCTCTTCATGATACCGCAAACAACGCCCCAGCGCGATGCCCCGCCGAATGCAGTGCGAGTTAAGTTTTCGGGAGCAGAGCCGCATTGGGCTCCTTGTGGGCCGGCCGCGATGCGGGAAGAGAACGCCTGGGTTAATCGTTTTTCAATGATAACATGAGCCTAGCTCCTTCGAGGTAGGGATATCATCACGGACTTCCCCAGCGGCTGCGCCCGATGCGGCGGCTCCCAGCCCCTTCCCGACGTCTCGGGCATGCGTCTGCCCCGCTTCTCCACAACCGACGCGGCCGCATTCGCCTGCTTTTCTGTGAACCACGGGGATGCGGCCGGCGCGACGAGCGGCCGTCCCGTTGCCAGCGCGCACCTGATGAGGCATATCGCCTCCGCGCCCCTGCGCGACCACGACCTGCCCTGGCCTTTGAGCCTTGCGGCGCCGATGTGGGCGTTGGTGCCCTCGATCGTTCCGAGCTCGTGCGCGGGCGGGCGGATTTCGGATGCGTGGTTCGCCGCATAGGCGGCAAGCTCGGCTATCTTCCCTCGGGCCCCTCCGGCGCCTTTCGCGGCGGCGACCAGGGCCTCGAAGACCCCGAGGTCCTCCGTTTTGACGAGTTCCGCGTAGAAACACTCGGCTCGGCGTCCGCAACCCTTTCCATGATGATAGAATCTGCCATTGCGAGAACCTTTCTATTTTTTTGCTTCGACACCCATAGGATATCGAAAGGTTCTCTTCCTGTATCTAGCGCAGGTTCTTGAATGTCTCCCCGATTAAATTAACTCGCACCTCTGATGCCTGGGATTGGACACGCAAGTTTGATAGCGTTTGCGCTCCGCGCCTTACTCGCGCGGCTGAAAGGCATTTACTAAATTTACGCTACCTGAGCTGTTTGCAGCTCGGTACCCTGAAGGCGATCGTCCGAAGGTTGCCGCGAAAGCGGCGGAGAATTTGCTCGGGTTGCGATATCCCACGGAGAGTGCAATGTCCGATATGTTTTTATCGGTAGCGACAAGAAGCTGGGCGGCGCGCCCCATACGGCACTGGCGGCGGTATGCCATCGGCGCAATCCCGAACGCCTTCGTGAATTTTTCCTTGAAAGCGGATATGCCCATACATGACGCTTCTGCCACATCCGCCACTGCGACGTTCTGCTCGAGATTCGATCCGAGAAGCCTCATGCCCCTTTCAAGAGATTCGATAGTACTTCTTTGTAGATAGTCTTCTGCTCGCGGGGCAAGACAAGGGGTCGCGTTGACAAGAGAGATGAGTTCGAGCGCTTTGAGACGCAGCCGCATCAGCGGTTCCCGTTCGTCGATATCCCAAAACGATTCGAGAAGAGCCTTCATTGAGGGGTCGGGCGCATAGATCTTACAGCCGCTCGACCCTGTGAGCCGCTGCGCGAGGGCATCGAAGTCGAAGGAGAGGAGGCGGGAGAGAACCTCCGCTCCCTCCGACCGGCTGATTCTGATGGTAAATCCTGTGTACAGCGGCGCGGGAAACCTCATGGAGCGCTTTCTAATCCGCTCGTCATGCACGGCAAGCTCACCGTCTCCGAGGCGGATGCCATCGTCAAGTTGGAACCGACCGCGCAAGCACCAGTCAATCTGGAGCTCGAGCGGCTCGATGTCGTCCCATGACGCGGTGCCTTGGGGGATGCTGTTGAACGCCAGGGAAACGCCATTGAAGAGCTCGAACACATCAATGGCGCCCGCCTCGCTGCCGTCCATGCGCAGGTGGTATCGAATGGACGCCCCGTCCGCTCTGACGGCGCGCAGCTTGTCGGCGTTTCTCTTTGCGAGTATGTCGAATACTGTCATGGCCTCACTCCTTTTGTCGCGAAGAAGGAGTCTTGCTGGTTGACGGATCATCTTCTCCTGCATGGTATTCCGACCGGAAGAAGGACGCTAGCCGACTGATGCCGCTTTCTTCGAGCGGGTAAGCCTCCGTGATCCTCCCCCTGTCCATTACGGCGACGTGCGTGCAGCACGATAGCGCGAACTCCGGATCGTGCGTGATGACGACCTGCGTGATGCCTCGTTCACGCACGCGGCAGATGCCTTCGGCGACCTGTCGCATGTGGAAGAGATCGAGACCGCTCGTCGGCTCGTCGTAGACGACGAGCGCCCGGTTGGTGGCAAGCGCTTGGGCGATGGCGACGCGCTGGCGCTGCCCGCCCGAAAGCGACAGCGGGTGATCTTCGGCGAACAGGTCGAGGTCGAGGTCGCGCAGGATGTCGAGCCCGCGTTGCTGCCTGTCGGGTCCCTCCATGCCGAGCACCACCTCGTCGAGCACGCTTTCCGAGAAGAGCTGGTGGCTCGCATCCTGCATGACCATGAAGCATTTTCGCCTGCGCGCACGCTTTCCCAGGCGAGCCCCTTCTAAGGTCACGGTTCCGTCGCATCGGTTGAGGCCGCATACGGCCTCGGCGAAGGTGGACTTTCCAGCGCCACATGCGCCGACAAGCGCCGTGATGCTTCCGACGGGAAACTCGAGGCTGGCGATTTCGAGGGTTTTCTCGAGGACTCCGTTTTTCCGGCAGTGTGCCGTCAGGTTCTCGAGGCGCACCACGTTTTCTCCGAGCGTCGTCTTTTGCGCATAGGGCATCGCTGGAACGCCACAGCAACCGCCGTTTCGGAAGGCGTCGTCGACGCTTCGCGCGCGCAGCCCGAGCCGTATGCGCTCGGCATCGTCGAGACGCGCGAACTCGTCAGCCGTCCATCGGCGCGCGAGGCGGCCGTTGTCGAGGTAGAGCACGTAATCCGCGATCCCTTCAAGGTAGTGGATCCGATGCTCTGCCACGAGTACGGCGGTCCCCGCGGCCTTCCAGCGCGAAATTGCCATGCGAAGCTGCGCGATTGCCTCGAAGTCGAGGTTAGACGACGGCTCGTCCAGCACGACGAGCGCGGGAGACGTAGCCGCGGCGCTTGCGCACGCCACGCGCTGCTTCTGACCGCCCGAGAGAGAAAAGAGGCTTTCGTCGATCAGGGATGTTAGATTGAACTCCTTTGCCGAAGCGTCCACCCGCCGTTCGATATCGGCGGGTTCGAATCCCAGGTTCTCGCATCCGAAGGCGACTTCCCCCCGAACATCGACGTTGTAGAACTGAGTCTTGGGATTTTGAAAGACGCTGCCGACGAATCGTGCGGTCTCCCAGAGCTCCGCATGCGCGACGTCGAGGCCGCATACGCGAACGGTGCCGGTTTCCGTCCCTTCATAGAAATGCGGCGCGAGGCCATTCGCGAGGCGCGTGACGGTGGTCTTGCCGCAGCCGGACGGCCCGCACAGCAACGCAACCTCGCCTTTCCCCAGCGAAAGGGATATTCCCTCGACACCTGCTCCGGAGCGTCCCCCCGCATAGGAAAACGACGCTTCGCTCATGAAAAGGACGGGGGATTCGGTCTTTGTTTCTTTTACCATGCGATCGCCTCCGGGAATGCGAGGCTCAAGGCGAGCGCCGCCGTTGCGACAAGTGACACGGCGATAACTGCAGCGTCGACTAATGCGAACCCGACGCTGCCGGTGTTCGTTCTTGGCCAAGGCGCGCCGAGTCCTCGCGCCAAGGCGGCCGCGGACAGATCCTCTCCGATGGAGACGGCGCAGCTCATGAGTGGGACGAGGCAGTTTTCCACATAGGAAGCCCCGCGGGAGATTGGGGTGATGTCTCGCATCCGCATGGCAGCGTTGATCGCCCGCGCTTCCTGGCCAAGCGTGGGAAAGAACCTGAACAGCACCGACATCGGAATGACAATCCAGTCGGGAATGCGCATGCGCCCCATTGCCGCCATGAACTCGGATACCGTCGTCGTGGCGAATACGAAATATGCGAGTGCAAGGGTGGGCACGAAGCGGGAGACTACAGTCGCCGTCGCAACGGTAATAGCGTTCGCTACACCTTCAAGCGTGGGCGCGGCGAACGCAGCGAGCGCGTAGGACCCGAGATACGCCGCGAGCATGAGCCCTGCCGCATGCATGCGCCCTGATATCGCGAGCAGGCCGAACGGAAACAGCAGCATCGCCGTGCGCACGGCGAACATCGCGCCTCCGTTTCCTCCGAGCAGGAGTACTGTTGAGACTGCGAACAGCATCACCATCTTTGTGCGCGGGTCGAGCCGCACCGACCGCTCTCCTGCCTTTGACCGAAGCAGTTCCATTATCTAAGGTCCTTCCGCGGCATCTCTACGCGATGCCAGCGCGCACGAAATGTTTCTTCAAGATGGCGCGCCCGATGAAGCCACCGATGATTCCCGTTGCGAAACATGCTACGAGCAGAACCGGATACACCTCCGGCTGCAGATAGGTCATGAGCTCATTCACGTAGGCGTCGCCGTATTGGGCGCGCACGGTGGGGAGGTACGTGTCTGCAGTGATGAGAAACGGCAGGAAGTTGCCGATAATCCAGCAACTGAACACGCCGTGCGACAGGATGGCACGCGATGCCGACGCGTAGCTTCCCGATTTCCAGATGAGGTCTGCGATGAGCCCGAAGACGAGACCTGTTGCGATAGAGAAGTAGCCCATGCCGGTGATGAACATGATGATGCCGGTGAGCAGGCCAAGTATCGTTATCATTCCGAACTTGCGTGCGCGCGTGAGAAAAAGCATGTACGGTATTCCTGCGATGAGCGGAATGATTCCGCAAATGGCTGCCATGAGGATGGGGATGAATCCCAGGCACGCTACCGCGAACACGACGACGAAGTATATCGCTGTGAAGATACCTACGTTGATGAGGTCTTTTCCTGTTAGTCTCCCTCCCGTTTTCGACGTGGAAGCGGATGCGTTCCCAGTGGTTTTCATGTGCGAATCCTTTCCCGTGCGGCTCTTCAGCCGTCGCGCCTTCTATGAAGTTAGCCATATACAACAACAATCCATTTTGGCGAATACGCACAGAGCTGCAACTCCAAATAGCCGCGCGTGCTCTAAAAGGCCGCACGTCCTGCAGGACGGAAGGGTTCGATTTACGACCGCCCGGGCGAGACCCTGGCGCGTGGCGGTATGCCCAGCAGCTCGTCCGCGAGGGCCCGCCTGCGCCCGAACTCGTCGCGGAAGACGGTCCGGACGAACGCGATCTCGCCCACCAGCGTGACCAGCGTGCGAACGGCGCGCTCGTGCACGCTCCAGCCCCTGGGCATGTTGCCGACAAGCTCCGCGTCGAACCGCTCGATGCAGCGGCGCAAGACGCCCGCGGCGATCTTTCGCATGGCCGCGGCGACCAAGGCCTCAAAGGCCCCGATGTCCTCCGTTTTGACGAGTTCCGCGCAGAAACACTCGGCTCGGCGTCCGCAACCCTTTCCATGATGATAGAATCTGCCATTGCGAGAACCTTTCTATTTTTTTGCTTCGACACCCATAGGATATCGAAAGGTTCTCTTCCTGTATCTAGCGCAGGTTCTTGAATGTCTCCCCGATTAAATTAACTCGCACCCTAATGCACGCCCAAACCACCCAGAGCAACCCCCCCTGCAACAGTTGTGTCACAATGCGGCGCAAACGATTGCGCCGCCGCGCGTTTGCCGATACCATCATTAGATGGAAACCAAAGGCACCGCGCGCACGGGCGCTGCGGGCCATCACAGCGAGAGGGGTTTCTCATGAGCAAGTACGAAGGAACGCAAACCGAGAAGAATCTGCAGGCCGCCTTCGCCGGCGAGTCGCAGGCAACGAACAAGTACACCTATTTCGCGTCGGTGGCGAAGAAGGAAGGCTTCGAACAGATCGCCGAGATCTTCCGCAAAACGTCGGCAAACGAGCAGTACCACGCCAAGATGTGGCTGCGCGAACTTGAGGGCATCGGCTCCACGGCGGAGAACCTCGAAGACGCCGCAAACGGCGAGAACTTCGAGTGGACCGACATGTACGAGGGCTTCGCGAAGACGGCCGAGGAGGAAGGCTTCCCCGAGCTTGCCGAGAAGTTCCGCCAGGTCGGCGCCATCGAGAAGCATCACGAGGAGCGCTATCGCGCGCTGCTGCACAATGTCGAAACCGCCCAGGTATTCGAGAAGAGCGAGGTCAAGGTGTGGGAGTGCCGCAACTGCGGCCACATCGTCGTAGGCACCAAGGCCCCCGACGTTTGCCCCGTCTGCAATCATCCGCAGGCATACTTCGAGATCAGCGCCGAGAATTACTAGGAAGTATGCGCAACACCGGCATCCGTCTGAACTGGGAAAATAGTAACCGTTAGAACGTCAAGCACGGCGCAAACAGTCGTTTATGGCGCACTTAGGATACGCGAAGGATAAGTTGCACGAGCCTGTCTGTCCCGAATACGGGACAGCGCTGATGCGATCAGGGTCCCTCCCACAACGCCGAAGGTCCCAGGAACGCCCGGGGCCGACACAAAAGACGGGAAAAGCCCCGCTTCGGCGGGGCTTTTTTAGGCAGCAAAAAAGGCCCCCGCCGAAGCAGGGGGCGCGAGGTTAAGCGGCCATCAGGCTGAAGGTGGTGACGCGCGAGCCGTTGCCCGCGTAATCGTCCCAGCTGCCGCCGGTGTCGGTCAGGTCGTGCATCAACGACAGACCGTTTACGTTGTACTCCGCGACCAGCCAGCCGGTGCGGTTGGGGTCTTGGGTCTCGTAGTAGCAACGGACGGCGGTGATGGGCGAGCCGTCTCCGGCGCAGCCCCACATCAGGTCGCCCTTGTCGTAGCCGTACACGGGGTCGAGCCAGCCGGACGCTTCGGTGCAAACCTGGTACCAGCCGGGCATGTCGATGGCGAGCCAGCGGATGGGATCGTAGCCGTTGCCCGCGAAGGTGTCGCCGGAGCCGCCGGTGTCCGTATGGTCCACCATCTCCGGCATCCACCAGCCGCCGGAGGGGTCGGTGGACGCGGCGTAGGTGATGGCGACGTCGCTCTGGTTGTACTCGGGATGCCAGCTGGTGCCGGACGCGTCGCCAGCGCCGGACGGCGTGTAACCGCCGCCGATGTAGGCGTTGACCGCCGCCTTGAACTCGTCCCACGAACGGCCATACTCGGCGAAGTAGCCGGTCGGGTCGGTGTGGTCGGTGCCGCCCCAGATCCATGCGCAGTCGTTGTGGCTGAGCAGGCGGTCGATGCCCCAGCCCCGGGAGTTGAGGTAATCTCCCGCCCAGGCCACTGCCTGGTCCCATTGCGCCGAGAAATCCTCCCAGTTCGTGGCATGCGCCAGCTCGATGCCCACAGTGGCGTAGTTGCCGTTGCCCACGTGCCAGCACAATGCCCAGTCGGGCACCGTGTGATAGACGACGGAGCCGTCCAGCTCCATGATGTAGTGGACGGCATAGGTGTCGTCGCGGCTCCACAGCAGCGTGTGGTTGTATGCGCTGGCGCCGGGGTTGGCCGTCTCGTGGATGACGAGATATCCCGCATCGTTGTAGCCGTGTCCGTACGACACTGTATCCTCGACCTGCTCATAGGCGAAGGCCGGTACGGCCATGCTCGCGGCCAGGGCCACGGATGCCAGGACGGCGGTGAGCTTCGCCTTGATGCTAGTCATCCGCTCCCCCCTTCCATGCGCTGATTGCGCTGGCGCCGAGGATGGCGCCGATTGCCGTGCCGGCGGCGTTCAGCGTCAGCACGACGGCGTCCACGTCCTCCCATCCCCAGGCCGGGCCTACGGTGCCGAACAGCCAGGCGCAGGTCGGCAGCACGAGCAGGCCGCCCCACTTCAGCACGTCGTAGACGCGGCCGGGAATGAGCCACTTCGGTACGTTCTCGTTCATTTCTCCCCCTTTCTAGAGGCCGATGTTCGATGCCATGAAGCCGATGGCGATGCCGAGCACGCACGTGAGCGCGTAGTCGGCGACCTTGTTCCAGCGGTCCGCCGGGACGTTCTCCAGCGCGTCGAGCCGCTCTCCCATCGCGTCGATGCGCTGCTGGTTCTGGTGCTCGATCTCGCGCAGCGCCGCGAGCGTCTCGTTGATGGTGCCGAGCTGCTCGCTCGTCTCCGCGAACTGCCTGTCGGCTTCCTCGAACTGCTTGTCATGGTCCCGGATCGCCCTGTCGTGCGCCGAATGCTCGGGGCAGTGCTCCATATGTCACCTCCTTTCGCTCGAAAAAGATGATGATGTAGGCGTCACGCCTCGCTCTCCCGTGGGAGCGAGGGCCGTTCGCGCCGGGAAAATCCCAGACTCCCGGGCCGCGTATCCGCTGCAAAGGGTCTGGGATTTTCCCGAAGCGAAAGGAAGCCAAATGCTGTTTAGCGAAGCCGCGAAGATGTACATGGACGACAAGCAAAAGCGCCTGCGGGCCACCACGCTCGAAGGCTACGAGAGCGCCCTGCGATGCCATGTGCTGCCCGCCTGGGGAGCGCGCGAGATCGAGGGCATCACGTTCGAGGAGCTGCAAGAGTGGGTGGACGGCTTCGAGCTGCCGGGAGCCGCGGAGAAGGCGTACAAGACGTTTCGGCAGGTGTACCGCTGGACCATCCGCCGCAGGCAGATACGCATCTGGGACGCCACGCAGGGCGTGGAGCTGCCGCAGAAGCCCGCCGTGCGCCGCCCAACCCTCACTGCCGACGAGGAGCGCGAGACGCTGCGCGGCATCGTGGGCCAGCCGTTCGAGGCGGCCGTGCTCCTGGGCGCGGCCCTGGGCCTGCGCAGGTGCGAGGCGTGCGCCGTGCGCATCGAGGACGTGGACTGGCGCGGCGGATGGGTCCATGTGCGCCGCGGCCTGCACGTGGTGCGCGGCGCGGAGGTCGAGACGGGCTGCAAGACGCGCCTGTCGGACCGTCGGCTCAAGCTGCCGCGCTTCGCCCTTGAGCGCCTGCGTGCCATCAGGGGCATCCGCCGCGCGGGCAGGCTGTGCGAATTGGATCCGAACGCGGTGGCTAGGCGGTTCCGGGCGTTTTGCAAGCGCCACGAGCTGCCGCACGTGCCGATGACGTGCCTGCGCCACAGCTGGGCCACCATCTCGCTGGAGCACGGCGCGAGCATCGAGGACATAGCCGTGGCGCTGGGGCACACCACCGTCAACACGGCGATGGCGCACTACTTGCAAAGCTTCAGGTCGGTGGTGACGCGCGCTAGCGACAGCTACGCGGCGGCGATGGCCGGGTGATTCCGTATCCCGCGAGTGGCCAATAGGACGCGCCGTATGGCTCGCCGGCTCGGTCACGCCGAAAACCCTCGGGTTGCCCGGCACATGGAAAAGCTACCGCTGGTCTCTCACGACCAAGGTCGGCTCGGTTCTCGACGTCAAGGATGGCAGGTACGACGTTGCCGGCGCAGAAGTGCAGATTTACTCGTACAACAACTCCGAAGCGCAAAAATGGCACATCTACGCGGATGGTCCAGGCATCGTCACGCTGTGGGTCAGGACGGCATAGCATTCCGTATCCCGGAAGAGCTACAGCGTGAGCTCTTCCGACGGGCGCATATCCGTCGACACGTGCATCGAGGTCGCCGGTCTCGTCTTTATGGCCGGGCGCATCAACGCGAGCGCGTACAACTGGATAACGTCGACGTTGACCGGGTGCCCTTTGCCTGTCCACGAGACCGGCGTGACCTACGGGCGCAACTCCGTCTGGAAAAGCCCGTCGATAACCGGCGCGCTCGGCGGCAACGGCGTCATGATCGTGCAGGTCAGCGACGTGGTCTCGAACAACGAGATATGGTCGCTCGTCTACCTGAGGGCGTAGGCGCTAATAGACCCAGGAAACGAGGCCGTGGATCGCGTTCGCCGTGCTCGAAGCCGCCGTCGTTGTGTATATATACAGCTTGTCATCAGCGCTGTTTCGGCCGGGAATCCATGCGGATGCGACGCTGTTCGTTTGGCGATAGGCCAGGGGGACATAGACCCCTTGCGGCGGCAGGTACTCTGCAGGGATCTTCTTCCCGACGTCCCATGAGCTGTTGGCGCCGATGCCCCACAAGGCGACGACGAGCAGCGTGGCGACTCCGCCCTTCGCTCTGTACCTGACGCTTCCGAATCGCGAATCGTTGTACAGGTAGACCCATCCCGTGTCTTGGGATACGGAATCCCCGAGCGTGGCCAAAGGCGTGACCGGCTCGAAGAGCCGCACCGGCGTCCCGGCGTTGATGCCGTCGAGGGGCACGCGCCACAGCTTGAGGTCGTTGGCGGTGACGGCGGGGTCGGCCGGGGCGCCCGTGGTCGGCGCGCCCTTGACGACCACGGGGGTGATGCTCTCGATGCCCGCGCTCGTCTTTGCGTAGCGCGCGACCACCAGGTCGTTGCGCTTCTGGCCCTGCGTGCCCGATTGGACGGTGAGGCTCGTCGGCGCCTGGTTCCAGAACCTCTTGCCGCCGACCATGCCGACGCCGGTTCCGAGGGTGGCGCTGTTGGCGCTGGCCATCGTCAGCGAGAAGTCGTTGCCGTACTCGAGCACGCAGTCGGCCTTGCCGACGGTCGCCGTGTTGAGCGCGGCCAGGTCGTCGGAGCTGATGTGCTTGGTGCCCGTCATTCCATCTACGATTTCGAATGCCATCGCGCTACTCCTTCGCGTTGCTCATGAACTGCTGGAACGCCGCATCGTGCTGCGCCGCGAGCTTCTTGTACTCGTCCGTGCAGGACTTGCACAGAAGCCTGCTCGCCTTGCTGCCGTACTGGTCGAACCGCTCGACCTCGCGCCAGTCTCCCGCCGCCGCCGCGCCCTGCTGCAGGTACGCGCTCTCGCCGCAGCGGTCGCATGTGTACTTCGTGATATTGTCTGTCTTCGCCATGCTTGTCTCCTTTACTTCGTCCTGAGCCACGTATAGGGGCCGATGCTGGGCACCCGCTCCCACGTGCCGCCGATGCCGTTGGGGTCGAAAGCGCCGTTTGTCTCGAGGTACTCGCCGACGCGGTGGGCCATGAGCCATGTCGTTTTCGGGTCTACGGTGTCGAGGATGTGCTGCCACGCCATCCACGAAGAGTCCGACGCGCCGCGCCGCCACCAGGCGTCGCTGGCGGAAAAGGCGACCTGCTTCGGGTAGCCGCCGCTCTTGTCGCCCCATTGCACGAAGGTGACGAGGGTGCCATAGGTCTCGCTGCCCGAAAGCCCGATGGCTTGCGCTTTTTTGAGCTCGACGACAGTCTCCCGCGGGTGGTTCTTCATGTACCAGCTCGGCGGCTGGTTGTCGTTCCTCGTGTCCTTGATTTCGCCGCCGCTCGGCCCCTGCGGCCCCGTCGGCCCCTGCGGCCCGGTATCGCCCTTCGGCCCCTGGATGCCCTGCGGCCCCTGCGAGCCCGCGGGGCCCGTGGGGCCTGTCGGCCCCTGCTTTCCCGTCGGGCCCTGCGGCCCTGTGGCCCCGGTCTCGCCCTTCGGCCCCTGCGGGCCCGTGGCTCCCGTGGCCCCGCGCGCGCCAGTGGCGCCCTGCGGGCCGGTCGCGCCCTTGTCTCCCTTCGGCCCCTTGATGTTGCCTACAAGGAATCTCGCCATGTCACTCACCTATCTCGTAATACAGCTCGCCAGTGGT